>JANXSH010000618.1 GCA_025356615.1 Planctomycetia bacterium
GTGTACTGGAAATCGGAGACGCCGAGGGTAGAATGAGTCATGGTCGCACGGTGGTTGTGAGGTAGGTCGTAGTAACCCTATTCCTATCAACCACCTGCGGCTTTTTCACTCCCGCTTAACTTCGAGGCATTGGGCGTAAGCCGCGCCGCTCCGGGGGGCAGTCGTCGTGCATTACTTTCCTGACTGCCGATAGCCGCAACGCGAAGCGGAGCGCGCTCCGCTTCGCGTCGCGGCTAAACGATTGCATCGGAATCGAGTGTATCACCGCTTCTCGGCGACCCTCGCGCGGCGCTCGACGACTCGACCCACCAGGACGGCCCCCCGGCGTTGTCGGGTGCGGAACTCCAGCGCGGGCGGCAGCTCCGCGACCATGCGGTCGAACGCCGGGCCGGACTTGACGAGCACCACCGTGCCGAGGTTGGCGCACAGGTACGCGCCCAGCTGTGCGTGCTGATCGACGCCGAAGACGCGGACGGGATTCTCCGGCAGGTAGAACCCCGCCGACTCATACCGATGCGGATAGCAGACGACGGCCCGTGTCCGGTCGGACTCGCGCAGGTGCCGACGGAGGGACTCCCGCACCGAGAATTGCTTGTTGTACGTCGGCTGGAGGAACCACACGCCCGCGAGGAGCGCCCCCGTCGCCACCGTCGCGCTGACGGCCCACGACACGCGGGAGGGCAGCGCGACTAGCAGCGGCAGGGCGAGCAGACTCCCGGCGCACAGGAACAGGCCGACATCGGGGCGCACGAAGCGCATCGCGGTGGCCGTGCCCGCGACGCCCAGCGCGCCCAGTAGGGTGACGACGGCCGACCGGGTCGCCGGGACGTTGCCGCGAATCAGGAGGTCGCGCCATCGCGGTGCGCTGAGATGGACGATCCACCCCAGGGCGAGGGCCAGCGGCGGCAGCGCGGGCAGGAGGTACGTCGGGCGCTTGCACCCCGCCGCCGAGAAGAAGACGAGCATCCACAGCGACGCGCCGAGCAGCAAGCCGAGCGCCTGGGGCCGGCGTTCGCCCGTCCGCGCCGAGCGGTCGAAGACGACGCGCGCGAGGCCGGGCAGGAGGAGCGTCCACGGCATGAGGCCCAGGAGCAACCCCGGCAGGTAGTACCAGATCGGCTGGGCGTGGTCGAACGGCGCGAGGAACCGCACGACGTTGTGCTTCCAGAAGAAATACCCGGCGAACTCCGGATCGCGCAGGCAGACCATGACGAACCACGGGGCCGACACCCCGACCGCGACCGCGAGATACGCCACCCAGGCGAGTCGGCCCGGCCGCGAAATACGCGGATCGATCCACGCGAAGGCGACGACCGGCACCGCAACGAGTGCGAGGGCGACCGGCCCCTTCGTCAGGACGCCGAGACCGCAAGCCAGGGCGCTGAGGAGCCACCACCCAGGGCGGAATCTCGGCCCCGCCATCGCGACGTGGGCCGCCGCCAGCGCGGCCGTCACCCAGAGCGCGAGCAGGATGTCGAACGAGAGCATCCGCCCGCGGTAGATCAGCTCCGGCATCAGGCACAGCACCGCGCCGCCGCACAGTCCCGCTCGCTCGCCGAGGACCGCCCTCCCCCAGAGATAGGTGACGAGGACTAGGAGCAACCCCGCCATGCCGGGCACCAGCCGGGCCGAGCGATCCGACACGCCGCCGATCTCGAACGCCGCCATCACCGACCAGTAGAGCAGCGGCGGCTTGTCGAGATAAGGTTCTCCGTGCAGGGTAGGCGTGATCCAGTCGCCGCGCTGGAGCATCTGGCGCGGGATCTCCGCGTAGCGCGCCTCCTGCGGCTCGAGGAGCGGCGCGCGCAGGCGGAGGAAGAACAACAGCGACGCCACGATCAGCAAGAGCGCCAGCCCGGCATACCCGGCGCGCGAGGGCGAGTCGGCCCCTGCGTGGGACGCACCCGGAAACAGGACGCGCGTCCACCAGAACGGGAGCAATCGGCCCAGCGTCCGGGGCACTTCGCGGAGCGACACGGTACTCTTCCCGGCGATGCGGGGTCGATGCCGGACGCCGACCTCGCTCACGCTCAGCCCGAGCTGCCGGGCGCGGGTGAACATCTCGGCATTCGCGAAGAACCCCGGCGAATCGGGGAGGATTCGCAACACGGCCTCACGGCGGAAGACCTTCAGCGCGCAATCGATGTCCCTCACGGTCGTCCCGAGGAGGGCGCGTGTGAGCAGGTTGTACCCGCCGGAGAGGAATCGGCGACGCCAGGGATCCTTGCGGTCGATCCGCCATCCGGTCGCTATCGGGGCGGTCTCGGTGAGCGGGACGAGGGACGAGAGGTCTTGGAGGTCGAACTGACAGTCCGCATCGGTGAACGCGACGAGGTCGAAGCGCGCCGCCCCGAAGCCGGTGCGGAGGGCCGCGCCGTAGCCGAGGTTCGTTGCATGACGCAGCAAGCGGACGTGGGGCCGAGTGACGGCTTCCTGGGTGACGATGGCCGGGGTGTCATCCCGGCTGCCGTCATCGACGACGAGGATCTCGTAGTCCTCGCACAGTCGAGCGAGGGCGGTGTCCGCCTCGAGGATGGCCTGGCGCAGGCCAGCCTGCTCATTGTGGGCCGGGATCACGAGCGAAAGTCGCAGGCCAACCATGACCGCGTTCCTCCGGGTGGGGTAGCGGGTGAGGCAGAAGAGTCCCACAAACCGCCTTCGGCTGTCAAGGCGATCAGGCGACAGCCAGACGGTGTGTGACCTGTCGACACCCCCAAATCGCGACTTTCTCGAAGGGTCTCTTGCGTGGAGAGAGGTCAGGAGCTAAACTAGGAGGATTAGGATCGACTCGTTCCTATCTAACACCTTCATCGAGTACGAAACCGGCCACTCGAGTGCCGGTCATGGAGAGGAAG
>JANXSH010000627.1 GCA_025356615.1 Planctomycetia bacterium
GTAGCGTAGCATGGCCTAACGCGCCTGGTTTGGGACCAGGAGGTCGCGAGTTCGAATCTCGCCGCCCCGACTCTCCCTCTAGATCTGAGAGGTTCTATACGATGCGGAATCGAGCTGTCGTGTTGATCCCCCTCCTTGGGGCAAGTTGCTTATTGATGTCTCTCGTCCCACAACGAAGAGACGCGATGCGACCGAATCCGTTCCAAGATAGCGTCTCCGCTGCGGCACCCTTACAGCCCTCGCAGCCAAAAGACCCCGTGCGTCCCAACCCGTTTCCGGTCAGAATCTCCTCACCAGCCTCCGATGCGACCGTCAAGGGTCTCCTCGAAATCGCCGTCGAAATCACCAAACTCCCTGGAATCGCCAGTATCGAGTATCGCTTGAATGGCCGCGAGCTTTCCGGGCCTCTTATGATCTCGCCCTATCGCTACCCGTGGCACACCAAGGAGGTCTGGGATGGGCCTTTCCGTCTCGAGGCGATCGCCCGCGACGCGACTGGTAGAATCGTTGCGAAGAGCGCCCCCGTGCCGTTCCGAGTGGACAACGCTGGGGGCCGGATTCGTTTCGTCTCGCCCGACACTTCGAAGCCCTTGCGCGGAGTCGTAAGGTGGGAGGTAGAAGTCGATCGGCCGCAGTCGAAGAAGGAGATCGAGAGCAACAAGGCGGCGGGAGAACCTCCCGATAAGAAGACGGAAGCGATCATGTTCTTCCTCGACGGCCGGTTACTCCGCGTCGCCAACGGCGGGTCTCGGGCCACGATCGAACTGGACACGACCGACCTGGCCAATGGCCGCCACGAGTTGTTTGCCTCGGCCTGGGCGTTCGCCGAGGGCATACCTCCTTTCGCTATGGCCCAAGTATCGATCACGGTCGATAACGGCCACGTTCTTCGCCTTCTCCGTCCGCGCTGGCGGGAGCTTCGGCTCGTCCCCGGTCAGTCCGCCGACCTCGCCCCGAGCTTGACTTACACGGATGGCAAGGGCGAAACGCCTGCCGAAGGTGTGCGATTCACGAGCGCTGACCGGAGTGTCGCCACAGTGGATGCCCAAGGCAGGGTCAAGGGTGTTCGCGCGGGCGTGACGACGATTGCCATGAATTCGGGTGATCGCAAAGCGACGACGAGTGTAATCGTCGATAAGGAGGAAGGTCTTCCTCACTTCGGACGCGATGGTCGCATCCTTCGCAAATACGACCCCAAGCAATCCCTGTTCGTCCGCACGCTGTTCGCACTCAGCCCCGACGAACTCGAACGTACCCCAGGGCTGGCCGCGCAGGCCCATGCTGCGGAGATCAATGCCCTCGGCACCGGCTTCTACCTCAACCCCGCCGACGGGTCCCGCCTACCCGACCTTGCGACATGGCGTCGGGGTTGGGATCCCTACTGGGAGCGGATCGAAAAGGCGGCGACCAAGCACGACTTCAACCTCGTACTCTCGGGAGACGACATCGCGCGCTCCAGGGCCGAGTTGGCCAATAGCGTGACGAACCCCTGGTCGGCCGAGGCCATCCGACACGCCTTCACCAAAGCCCGAGACAGCCGACGGGTGATCGCCGTCGAGATGATCGACGAGGTCAGCTTTCTTTGGGGCGACACCCCCACGCCGACGGACGGTCGATGGAAGAAGGGGGAGCCGCCTTTGCCCGACGACGCTTTCGTCCGGCTCATGAAGACGATCGACTCCGTGAAGGGCCGCCCCCCCATCTGCTGGCCGATCGGCGGAATCTCTGGGACTTTGTCGGCCCGGAACTGGATGGGCAACCCCGCCTTCTCCAACTACGCCAGCCAATACTGGGATATCGTTGATTGGCGGAAGGCGTACCCTCGTTCGGCCTCCTTACCGCAGTTCTTGTCGAGTGGTATGGACCGAACGGTGGCGGCACGCCGGGCCTTCATTCCACGGGGAACCCCGGAACTGCTCCTGGTTTCGGCCTGCGGCACCTCGTATGAGAAGCGCGGGCCGGGCGACGAGTATGTGCCGGGCCGCGACCTGTTCCAGCTCGCCGGACCGACGCCTCACCAGACGACCGCTCAGGTGATGTACGCAGCCGCCGCCGGCATGGCCGGGGTACGTGTCTACTCGTTCGATCATGCGGGCTGGAAGGACGAGCGGCGGCGGGCCAAGGTCGGAGACGGGGGGCTTCAGACTGGTTCCGAACCGAACAGTGTCGGAACCGACCGCTGGCAGGCGATGGCCTCCTCATTCCACTTGATCCGCCGGATCGAGCCGTTTCTCCTCCAAACGCCGATGCACGCCCTGGACCTGGGATCGCTGATCTATACCGGCGCGCGCCAAGGGCCGGATGGCCGCCTGCTGATGGCCGTAAACTTCTCCGAGACCTCCGAATCGAGCCGGGTCGATCTTCGCCCGTATCGATATGCGGGGGGACCGGCGATCGTGCGCTATCGCTTGGCGGGCGCTTCGCTTCGTGTCGATCTCGTTCCGAACTCCGAGTTCGAGTTAGTGACCCTCGAACCCGGAGAATCGGCCGTTTGGCTGTTCCGGCCGAAGTCGGGGACGCACCGGACACCTTGTGCGATCGCCTTCCAGGCTCCTTTGGCGAACGCGACTGTCCCCGCGACTTTCGTCGCCACAGTCGACACCGCCAACGCGAAGCCAGTACGAATCGATTTCTTCTTGGATGGCCGACGGGTCTCAACGACCAAGGCGGCTCCGTTTACCTGCCGCTATGAGATCCAAGGTGTAAAGGAGGGGAGCTGGCACAGCCTCTCCGCAGTCGCCCATGATGCGGCTGGGAATGTCAGCGAAACCCGCATGGCCGTGCGCTTGGGTTCGTCTCCAAAACCGGCTCGCTGATGGCGTTTTACACCGAGAACCGTGGCGGGGGGTGACGGCTCCGGTTGCCAAGACCGTGACCGAGAAGACGGCCCACGTCTCCGGCATCGAGGACGAGTTGCGGCAGAAGCTCGGGCTGAAGGTCGAGATCCGAGTTAGGGGGAAGGATCGCGGCCAACTGGTGCTGGCGTTCGAGTCGAACGACGACTTCGAGCGACTGTTGGAGTCGCTGAGGAAGTGAACGAACCTAACCCCGGTTGGAGTGGCCTACTCGGGGCGAGTCCTCTATCTTGATAGCAGACACGGAGAGTAGCGTAGCATGGCCTAACGCGCCTGGTTTGGGACCAGGAGGTCGCGAGTTCGAATCTCGCCGCCCCGACTCTCCCTCTAGATCTGAGAGGTTCTATACGATGCGGAATCGAGCTGTC
>JANXSH010000649.1 GCA_025356615.1 Planctomycetia bacterium
CTGACCCGCAGCAAGTCTTACTCTGGTGGGCCTCGCTTCGCTCGACCCACCCTACGGGTTCGAGGTTCGTTCCTGGAGACTATAAGATGACCGCTGCCGATATCGTTGCCCACCTCGAGGAGCGCTTGGGCACCAAGATCAAGTCGAAGGCGCTCGAGGCGATCGACCCGTTCGTCGTCGTCGAGCCGGGCGACCTGCCCGACGTGATGCGCTTCTTGCGCGACGAGGGTCGCCTCGGCTTCGACATGCTGCACAACATCAGCGGCGTGGACTACCTCGAGCCGGACCCGAAGAAGCTCGCCAAGGCGGGGTACGAGCCTCACCTGGAAGTCGTCTACCACCTCCAGAGCTTTCGCCATCGCCACCGCTTCGTCGTCAAGGTGATCCTGCCGCGCTGGAAGGGCGACCAGGCCGGGCAACTGCCCGACGTGCCGACGCTGACGCACCTCTGGCCGTCCGCCGACTGGCACGAGCGCGAGGCGTATGACCTCGTCGGCATCAACTTCGTGGGACACCCCGACCTGACGAGGATCTTGCTGAGCGAAGACTGGACAGGCCATCCGCTCAGAAAAGACTATGAGTTCCCCCTTGAATATCACGGGATTCGCGGGAGGTGAGCGAGTAGCGGCCACGGCCCCGAATGGGGCCATGGAAATGTCTGCTAACCGAAGACTGGGTGGGGCACCCATTGCGACTTCAATGCGGCCTCGAGAACGGATCGAGGGGATGGTGGATGAGGGCGCCGTGAGGCTCTGGAGATTCTACCATCACTTCGAACTGGAGTAAACACAGTAATGAGTACTTTGACACCGCTTCGTCAATCTCCGACGACCGACCATTCCATCATCGAATTCGACGTGCGAACGGACGAAATGCTCGTCAACATGGGGCCGCAGCACCCCAGCACGCACGGCGTGTTGCGGCTCGTGCTGCGCACCGACGGCGAGGTCATCAGCGAGGTCGTGCCGCACCTGGGGTATCTCCACCGCTGCGCGGAGAAGGTCGGCGAGAACGTCACGCCGATCCAGTACATCCCGTACACCGACCGGATGGACTACCTCGCCGGGATGAACATGAACCTGGCCTACAGCCTCGCCGTCGAGAAGCTGTGCGGCATGAAGCTGCCCGAGAAGGCCAACGTCATCCGCGTCGTCATCGCCGAGATGAACCGCATCGCCAGCCACCTGGTCGGCATGGGGGCGTACGGCCTCGACCTCGGCTCCTTCAGCCCCTTCCTCTACGCCTTCCGCGAACGCGAGCATATCCTCGATCTCTTCGAGGAAGTCTGCGGCGCCCGCCTGACCTACAGCTACATCACCATCGGCGGCGTCCACGACGACCTGCCCGACGGCTTCCTCAAACGGGTGACGAATTTCCTGGCCTACTTCAAGCCGAGGATTCCCGAATACCATGCCATGCTGACGAACAACCACATCTTCGTCAAGCGCACGGCCGCCATCGGCGTGATGAGCAGGGAGATGGCCTTGAGCTATGCCTGCACCGGGCCGATGCTGCGGGCTTCCCTGAACCGCGAAGCGGGCGACAAAGCCTGGGACTTGCGCAAGCTCGAACCCTACACCGGCTACGAAAACTACCAGTTCGAAGCGATCATTCCGCCCTTCCCGGAAGCCCCGACCGAGGCCCGCGTCGGCGACTGCTGGCACCGCTTCTACGTCCGCATGTTGGAAGTCGTCGAAAGCATCAAAATCGTCGAGCAGGCCATTGAAAAGTATCCGAAAGCCGAGGGTACCCACCGCATCGAGCCGCCAAGGCATTTGACGCCGGGCGAATGCTACGTCGAAACCGAATGTCCGCGCGGCCAGATGGGCTTCTACGTCGTCGGCCGGCCGAACAAGGAGAACGTGCCGCTGCGCGTCCGCGCGAGATCGAGCAGCTTCTGCAACCTCAGCGTCGTCGGCGAACTCTGCCGGGGCACGCTCCTCGCCGACATTCCGGCCATCGTGGGCAGCACCGATATCGTGATGGGGGAGATTGATAGATAGCATTCGCCATTTTCGCCCTTCAACTGCTTGACTGAGAAATCCGCAAAGCGTACCTTCAAAGTCGATACCGGGAGAACATATGAAATCGAAGGTTCAGAAATGGGGCAACAGCTTGGCGCTGCGCATTCCCAAGGCGATGGCGATGGGGGCAGGTTTGAAGGAGAATACGCCGATTCGCATCTCGGCATCGGGCGGAAAACTGATCGTCGAGGCCCAGCCCGAGGAAGCGGCAAACCTCGA
>JANXSH010000695.1 GCA_025356615.1 Planctomycetia bacterium
AGGCACTGCAAGAGGCGATCGAGTCGTACATGAAGTGGCGCAATGGGGAGCGCCCCATTAGTCGGCAGAGTTGGACCGAGTTCAAACGCCAACAGCGAGCCGCTTGACAGCGCGAAAGTCAGTGACTGGACGCGGCACTAGTCCACTAGCGCCTAGCGCGGTAGAGGCATTCTCGCGTGTTGGCGATACGCCGCGATTGGCCTTCATGTGCCGCGTCGAGATACGCCCCCGGAATCGTTCTCCCAGCGTATGACTATGATTTTCCACTACCAAAAGATTGTGGTCCGTGATGTGGTTTTCTGCGACTGATTGCCGTAAGCTGGTATCCGTCGCGGGGTTCATTTTGAGTTGCCCTGTGGACCTCCCCTCGGCTCGGACTCAACAGGGCTCGGGTTTCTGATTCAGCACCGAACCATGAGGACGAGCTGCACAATCTTCTGGTATCCGCCTCCTCGGCCGGTTTTCGCCGCAGGATGGCCCTCCCCCAGAATCAGGTAGGCTCAGTATAATCCTCATTCGGCCGTATTGGTACTGCCTACCCTGACGTGCCAGCCTCTTTGACAGGGCGCTCAGAAGACTATTTTGCGAGGAGTGACATGCATGATCTGATTATTGTCGGTGCGGGAACGGCGGGGTGCGTTCTGGCGGAGCGTCTAAGCAGTTCTGGCAAGCTCGAGGTACTGCTGATCGAGGCCGGGGGACCGCCTGCGAATCGATTCGTTTCGATTCCAGCGGGGTTTACAAAGCTCTTCAAGAGTAATGTCGATTGGGCGTTCGAGAGCGAGCCTCAGACGGCCGTCGGTGGTCGATGCGTTTTCACGCCACGCGGGAAGATGCTGGGCGGCTCGTCGAACATGAACGCCCAGATCCACCAATGGTGTCATCCGTCCGACTTCGACGGTTGGGTGGCAGCGGGGGCGCACGGATGGGCCTGGGCGGACGTGGCACCCATTTTCCGGTCGCAGGAACGCTGGCTCGGAACCGACGATGAGGACAACCGTGGTCATGACGGCCCCATGATCGCTTCGCCGAACCGTAACGCACGAACGCTGTCACATGCGTTCGTGCAGGCCGCTCGTCAATCAGGTCTCGGCGCGCAGCCGCACTACAACGGCGGCGCGTATGACGGGGCGTGGATTTGCGAACTCGCGCATAAGAACGGGAAGCGATTCAGCGCCTACGATGCGTATCTGAAGCCGGCGATGCAACGGGCAAACCTTGAGATCGTGAGCGAAGCACACGCGACGCGCATCGTCATCGAAGGCGGTCGGGCCACAGGTGTCTGCATACGCCGTGGCGGTCTCGAGCAGACATTCAATGCACGCGGTGTCGTGCTCGCGGCGGGGACCTTCGGATCTCCGCATCTGCTGATGCTGTCCGGTATCGGCCCCGCGCCGACGCTGGCAGCGTTTGGCCTCCCGGTACACGTTGCGGCGCCCGAGGTGGGGGCGAACCTGCAAGATCACCCGGCTCTCCCGATCGTTTTCGGCGCACGCGGCACAGACACTTTGAAGAGCGCAGAGTCGCTGTGCAGTGTGCTGCGTTACCTGGCGTTCAAGCGCGGGATGCTGGCATCCAACGGCGTCGAAGCATTCGCCTTCACCAAGGTGAATCCTGGCCCGCACTCGGCACCAGATCTGGAACTCATCTTCTGTCCGTCTGACATGCGCAACCAGTTTCTCGAGCCACCGCACGTTCACGCCTTCGGCATCGGGGTCGCTGTCGTCGCGCCTCGTTCGCGCGGACAAGTCCACTTACGAAGTGCACATCCACTCGCGCCGCCCGGCATCGATTTTGGCCTCCTGAGCGATTCGGAGGGCATCGATGCGTCGGTGCTGTGGGCTGGAATTCGTCTCGCCAGGAAGATCGCGGCGACTGCGCCGTTGGGTGCAGAAAATACCGGTGAGCTTCGTCCGGGAAAGTCTATAGAAGCAGATCGAGATCTGCTCGCCTACGCGAGCAAGGAGTTGCAGACGGTGTATCACCCAACGAGCACATGTCGAATGGGCTCTGATCCACGCGCCGTGGTCGATTCGCAGTTGCGCGTTCAGGGCGTCGATGGACTCTGGGTTGCCGACGCATCTGTGATGCCGACGGTACCGCGGGGCCACCCGAATGCGGTGGTCGCGATGATCGCGAAACGCGCCGCCAGTTGGATTGAGGCCAGTGTGGTTGCTTGATCCCTGTACTCGATGCGCTCGAAGTTGGACGACCCGACGCCAGGCCAGGAAAGGGAAAGCACTACGAGCAACAGAACCACGAGCGACAGAACAAGGAGCGTTCTCACCAACAGGACCGTTCGTCGAGACATGGTAAACCGTCCGCTCTTCTGGATACCGAGCCGCGTCACCCTTCATACAATCGATCTATGAGGGGAGGTCTTGCCTTGCCAAGGTGCGATCAGCAAAAATGGCGGAGATCCCATCCCTCGATCCCAAATGTTCTCAAATTGCCCAGATTAACATAGGCGACTCTCTCCGGTATCTGCTACAACATCGATTGAGGAGCCAACGCGGACGGAAAGCCCCTTTCCCTCACCTCGGAGTGGCCCGTGTTTCGATTGTTGCCCCGAATCAGTATTGCTGGTCAACTCACTCTGCTCGTCGCCGTCGTGGCCGGTCTGGCCATCTACGTCGTGAGCCGGGCGGCCGAGCAACACGGGCGCGACTTGTTGCTCTCGCGCGGGCGCGGCAATCTCGCCGACGAGTGCCGGCTCGAGAGGGTGGCCCTGCGCGAGTCGGTGCGGAGCCTGAGTCGGACGTTCCGAAGGGGTTTGGGCGACCTCACGAGATATTCGGACGACGCTGAGGCGCAAGGGCGTGTCCTCCAGAAAATGGTCGCCCAACCGACCGACCCGATAGAGGGCGATCTCTCCACCGTACAGGAGGCGTGCCTGGTCACGCTGTCCCCCGAAGGCGAATTGCACAATCGCGCCGTCTTCCGACTCGGTGCCAAGGGGGCGACCAAGGCGGAGGTGTCGCCGGACAGTCCCACGAATCTCGCGGTCGCGGAGTTGTGGCGTCACCTCCGCAAGGGGGGGAAGGCCAACCTGCCGGAGACGATCCTCTCGCAGTTCCACCGCAGCGGCAGCGTTGATGCCTACCGCTACTTGTTTGCGATCGCTTGCGTGGGTGAGCCGCGCCCCGAGGGGAGGACGGCCGTCCTCGTCACCCTGGACTTCACCCAACTCGTCGAGAATCACGCGCGTCGGCTGCCCCGACACCTGCTCTTCGTGCGCAACGAGGCCGGCTATTGCCTGTACCACCCCGACCCGAAGCGAGTCGGCACCCAGAACATTCCCTGGGACATCAAGAAAGACGACGAAGCCTTCCGTCCCCTCGAGGAAAAGTCTATCGAGGAGTTGGAGTATTACACCACGCGCCAGGAGTTCGAGGTCTCGAAGACGGAGACCCTCGCCGCCTGCATGCGACTGGAGAAAGACCTCGGCCAGTGGGCCGCGCTGCGATTCTCTCCCATCCGCGAGGGGGATCGGAGCGTCGTCCTGAGTTGCGCGGACGAGAAGGTTCTCGACGAGGCGACCCGGAACGTCGGGATCGCCGACTCGGCCGGTTCGCGGTTCCGGGTGATCCGCTGCTCGAAATTCATCGGGCACCACCTGGCCCATGTGCCGCTCGACGCCGGTCAGAATCCCGCCGGGAGTCGGGCGGCCGGCAAGGCGATCGACATCGATGTCATCCTCACCGCGGCCCTCGAGGAGTTGACCGCACAGGAGAGCAAGGCGTCGTCCGAGTTCTGGCTCTACCGCTCGCTCCCGGCCCTGGTCATCAGTGCCGTCCTCGCCCTGATCGCGGCCTACGTCCTCACGCGGCCCCTCCGGCGGCTCAAGCACGCCGCCGACCAACTGGCGCGGGGCAACTATGCGATCGATGTGAGCGTCGTCGGCCCAGGCGAGGTCGGCGAACTGGCGAACACGTTCCGCGACATGACCGAGCAGATTCGCCGGCGCGAGCGCGACATGTAGAAGCTCGCCTGGATGGACACCATCCTCGCCAACGCCGCCGACGGCATCATCACCTTCGACCAGACCGGACGCATCGAGCAGGCCAACCGCGCGGCGGAGGAGATGTTCGGCTACGGCCACGGGAAGCTCGAAGGCGAGAAGGTCAAGCAGCTCATGCCGCTCTCGGAGCGGATCAACAAGCCCGCCGCGCTCGCCGTGGCGAGCAACAACTACGGCGGCACGGTCGCCCGCCTCTGGAGCGCGGTCAAGACCCCCGGCGAGGAGCATCGCGGTCGGCGCAAGGACGGTACGAGTTTCTGGATGGAAGTCACCTTCAGCCGGGTTCCGCTCGAGGACCGCAGCATCGTGACCGCGATCTTCCGCGACATCACCCGCCGCAAGCTCGACGAGGAGCGCATCCGCAAGCTCAACGACGACCTGGAGGCCCGCGTGAAGCTGCGCACCGCGCAGCTCGAGGACACGAAGACCAAGCTCGAGGTCGCCCTCGCCGAGGCCGAGAACGCCTCCGCCGCCAAGGACCGCTTCATCAGCGTCGTCAGCCACGAACTCCGCACGCCGCTGACCTCCGCGATGGGCTACACCGAGTTGCTCATCAACCCGCGTGCCGAGAAGCTGCGCCAGGCACCGTTGCCGACGCTCCACAAGATCCTCACGTCGTGCAAGCACCTGCTGACGCTCATCAACGACCTACTCGACCTGGGCCGCTACACCGCCGGCAAGCCGATCGACCTCGCCCTGAGCCGGTTCGAGCTGGCGGGGTTCCTGCGCGGCGTGGTCGAGATGATCGCCCCGCTGGTCAAGCGCAACGAGAACACGCTCGAGAGCCGACTGCCCGAGCAACTCGGCGAGGTCGTCAACGACGAGACCCGGCTCCGACAAATCCTCCTGAACCTGCTGAGTAACGCCAGCAAGTTCACCGAGAAGGGCAAGGTCTTCCTGGAGGTGGAGCGCCGGACCGGCCCCGAGGGCGAGCGCATCATCATCCGCGTCCGCGACACCGGCGCGGGCATGACGCGCGAGCAACTCGACAAGCTGTTCACGCCCTTCTACCGCGTCGATAACTCCACCACCCGCAAGCAGGGCGGGACCGGCCTGGGGCTTACCATCACGCGCATGCTCGCCGAGTTGATGGGCGGCACCATCGAGGTCGCCAGCACGCCGGGCGTCGGCTCGACGTTCACCGTCGATCTCCCCGTCGAGGCCCGGCCGGTGTCCATGAAGGCTTCGCCGTCCGGTACGCGCCTCGGCGAGAAGGGCCGGACGGCCCTCGCCGGCGAGAGTGTCGTCCTCGTCATCGACGACGACCCCTCGGTTCGGCAGATCCTCCACGACTACCTCACGGCGGAGGGCTACCGGGTCGAACAGGCCGAGAGCGGCCCCCAGGGGATCGAGCGCGCCCGCGAACTCCAGCCGGCGTGCATCACCCTCGATGTCCTCATGCCGGGCCAGGACGGCTGGACGACCCTCGCCCAGCTCAAGTCGGACCCGGTTACGCAGAACATCCCAGTCATCATGCTGACCATCCTGGAGGACCGGAACATCGGCTTCACGGTCGGGGCGACGGAGTACATCACCAAGCCGATCGACTGGGCCAGGCTCGGGACGCTGCTGTGCCAGTACGCCCCAGGGCCAGCCCCGATCCTACTCGTCGAGGACGACTCGGCCCAGCGCGAGTACATGCGGGAGGAACTCATGCTCGCCGGGTGGAAGGTGTCCGAGGCGTCCAACGGCTTCGAGGCGCTCCAGAAGTGCGAAGCCTCGATGCCCGGCTTGATCCTGCTCGACCTGATGATGCCGGTCATGGACGGCTTCGCCTTCCTGGAGGAGTTGCGCCATCGGCCAGGCGGCGGCGGCG
>JANXSH010000707.1 GCA_025356615.1 Planctomycetia bacterium
CTACACGAACCCCTCGTACTAGCCCATGAACCGCACCCCTATCTTGTTCCTGAACGTCCTCATCATCGCGACCTGTGGTCTCGTCTACGAGCTGCAGGCCGCGACGCTGTCCAGCTTCGTCCTCGGCGACTCCGTCACCCAGTTCTCGCTCATCATCGGGTTGTACCTGTCGGCGCTCGGAGTCGGCGCGTGGCTGTCGCGCTTCATCGATAACGGACTTGCCCGCGCGTTCCTCGAGGTCGAACTCGGCGTCGCCCTAGTCGGCGGCCTGTCGGTCCCCGCACTCTACCTCGTGTTCGCCCGGCCCTCGTCGTTCGTGCCCGTCCTCTACGGCACCGTGTTCACCGTCGGCACCCTCGTCGGCCTCGAACTGCCGCTGCTCATGCGCATCGTCCGCGACCAGCTCGACTTCAAAGACCTCATCTCGCGCGTCCTGACGTTCGACTACATCGGCTCGCTCGTCGCCTCGGTCCTGTTCCCGCTCTGGTTCGTCCCGAAGCTCGGCCTCGTTCGGACCTCGCTGTTCTTCGGCATCCTCAACGCCGTCGTCGCGCTCTGGGGCACCTGGCTGTTGCGGCCGCTCATCCCCGGCGGCGTCCTCGGCCTACGGCTCCGCGCCGTGGGGCTGATCGCGGCCTTCGCCTTCCTCATGGCCCAGGCCGAGATGCTGACGCAGTCCAGCGAAGAGGAACTCTACGACTCGCGCATCCTCTACGCGACAACCACGCCCTACCAGCGGATCGTCCTGGCGCAGAATCGCAACGGCTTCCAACTCTACCTCAACGCGCACCTTCAATTCAGCTCGGTCGATGAGTACCGCTATCACGAGGCGCTGACGTACCCCGCCATGCTCGCCGCCGACCACCCGCGTCACGTCCTCATCCTCGGCGGCGGCGACGGCCTAGCCCTCCGCGAAGTGTTGCGCTACCCCGGTGTCGAGTCGGTCACTCTCGTTGACATCGACCCGAAGATGACCGAACTCGCCAGCACGCATCCGCTGCTCGTGCGCCAGAATCAGGGCGCTTACGACGACCCGCGCGTCGAGGTGGTCAACCAGGACGCCCTCATCTGGCTCTCCCAAACGGACCTCCGGCCCGATGTCGTGCTGATCGACTTCCCCGATCCTCACAGCTACGCGCTGGGCAAGCTCTACACCTCGCGATTCTTCCGCCTCCTGAGATCGCGGCTATCCGACGAAGGCGCGGTCGCCATCCAGTCCACCTCGCCCCTCTCGACGCGCAAGTCGTATTGGTGCATCATCCGCACGATGGAGGCGGCGGGGTTCAAGGTACGCCCCTATCAGGTCGGCATGCCGTCGTTCGGCATCTGGGGCTTCGCCCTGGCGCGCAAAGTCGATTTCGCCCTGCCGACGGGAACGTTACCGAAGGGGCTGCGATTCCTCGACGCCGCGACGATGCCCGCGCTGTTCGCGATCCCGCCGGACCTCGGCCCGGTCGAGGTGCAGGTGAATCGGCTGGATAATCAGTACCTCGTGAGGTACTACGAAGCGGAACGGCGAGGCGAATAAGAAAGTCATCACACATTCGAGTGGGTGGGTCGAGCGTAGCGAGGGCTTACCATCCGAGGCAGCGACGACGCACTTCTCGATGGCCGTTCTCGTACCATTTTTAACGACCAGGTCGAAGACGAGCGGATCGCAGAGGCTGAAAAGCTTCAACGACTGGAGTCGAAAATTGCGGGTTGTGAATCGCGTCACGGTGACGCATGGCGGCTATACCACCCGCGCATCATGTCGGCGCTCAACGAGCGCCGACATGCACACTTGTCGGCAAGCCTGGACCTCCTGCGATCCCTCATCCAACTGGCCCAGGACGCCATCGAGGACACGCTACAGGATGCCAACAGCCGAATCGCGTGGAGGCTGCGAGCTCGCTGCTGAAGTTGCTAAAGATCGAGGTGGGGCCGACGGGGACGACTGACGCTAATGGGATCGTGCGCGGAATCGTTGGCAAGAAACGGCAGATCACTCGCGGCACCGTCTAAATCATTCTGGACGGAAGCAAGGCGTTGTTGCTGTACAACGAGTACGTCCGGCAAACGTAGGACAACCTGGCACCCAAACTGGAACCCACCGCCGAGGTGTGAAAGAAAAAGATTTGATTGCCGGGCGTGAGCGGAAGGCGTAGATTGGTCTTGCTCCGCAAGTGACGAGATAACTCCTACCACGAGATCACACATGCCCATCTCTTTCGCCTGTCCAGCTTGCGCAACCAAAATCAAGGCTCCGGATTCCGCCGCCGGCAAGAAACTCTCCTGCCCATCTTGCAAGGGAGAGGTACGGGTGCCCGCTGCCCCGACGGGGATCGTCACCATCTCGAAGCCGCCCGCGCCGACCGAAGCGGATGACGAGCCGCGTGCAAGAGGACGTGTGGAGGATGTTAAGGAAGACGCTCCTCGCCGCAAGGTGGGTCGGCGGGACCAAGAAGACGCAGAAGACAGCCCGCGCCGCGTCTCGCGTCGAGATGATGATGACGACGATCGACCCCGAAAGTCGAGCCGGGAGGATGACTACGAGGAAGACGACAAGTCTAACCGCAAGTCTGGGCGGGATCACGATGAGGACGACCACGATCGCGAACCCAAAGGCAACGGAACCGCGCTAGGCTTGGGTATCACATCTATGGTGATCGGCATCATCGCATTACCTGCGGCGGTCGTCCCGTGCTGCGGGATGTTCTTCGCAGTACCGATGGGCCTCATTGGCCTCGTGTTCGGCGCGTCCGGCCTCGCGGTGTCATTTTCGCATGGCAAACGTTCGATGGGTTTCCCGATCGCCGGAACAGCCGTTTCAGGTCTGGCCCTCCTCATAACGATCGGCTGGTTCGTTTTAATAGCGGGCGGCAGCGCGGCGACGACTGCGACCGCGAAAGCGATGCAGGACGAGAAGGAAAAGCGAGACGCCGAGAAGGCGAAAAGTCTCAAGAGTCGCGCATCCGTCGAAGCCTCGCTGATGGGTAAGTCGCAAGACGAGGTACTGAAGATGCTGGGGAGACCCAACCAAACTTCTGACGGCAATATCTCCCGGAGGTGGGATTACGACGCGACCACCCTGAACGAGGTAACGGGCAAGCCGGACAGGAAAATGGTTATCGAGTTCGACACCGAAACAAACACGGTGAAAGCGGTTCGATTCTACTAACCCGGACGGCTTGATTGCGACGCCGAAAGGAATTTATCCACAACCCAACCCCTTCTTGATGAGGCCGCAACCACGTCGCCGGACCTCGCCCGTCTTCGTTGTCCCGCCCCCAGAATCATACCCTTTGAAATGGAAGGGGCCGGCGC
>JANXSH010000709.1 GCA_025356615.1 Planctomycetia bacterium
CTGGTGGGCCTCGCTTCGCTCGACCCACCCTACAATTCCATCCAGTTCAGACCGTTCCCGTTTTCCCGAAGGCACGGGAATGCCTATTTCTTCTCGCCCCCCAGCTTTTCCCGAACCTGTTGGGCCTTCGGCCTTTCGAGAGGATGAAGATTCCGGAGGGCGAACCCTCCAGACTGTGCCTTCGCCCACGCCGCCCGTGCGGATCGCAGGTCGTCGGTGGCCAGGTAGGCACTTGCCAGGCGGAAGTAACTGGCCGGGTCGGGGGTCATCTGGGTCGCGTCTTCGAGATCCGCGATGGCCTTGGCTGCCTGTCCTATTCTCAGGTAGACGATCGCCCGGCTATCGAGGAGGTTGGGCTGGGGGCCGGCGATTTCGATCGCCTTGTCGATGCACTCCAGAGCTTCCTCGGTCTTCCCAGGCTGGTACGCAAGCAGTACGGCCAGATTGTTGCGAGCGAGAATGTTCCGACTGTCCCGCTCGAGGAGTCCGCGATAAGCGGTGATGGCCTCCGCCGTCTTGCCTTGGAGGTCGCTCAGGTTGGCCAGGCACAGATCGAAGAGTGCCTGGTCCGCTTGCTGCTTCTTCGTCTTAGTGAGCCAGTCCCCTGCCTGCTTGCACTCCTCCGGCGTCGGCTGTCCTTCGCGGAGAATGTTGATGTACGTCACGGCCAACACGGGGTCGGGGACTTTGCCCTGAATCTTCTCGGCCAGCTTCAGTGCCTCCGGAAGGCGGTCCCGTCTCCCGAGGTACTCGATCAACGGGAGCCACGCCTGGGGGTTCTTCTCCTGGAGCGCTGCCGCAACGCTCCTGTAGTACGGTTCGGCTTCCTTGACGAAGCCGAGCGACTCCAGCAGCCGAGCCACCCCCAACTGCTGCGAGGGATCTTTGGGGTGTGCCTCGGCATATTTCTGGACGAGGTCTTTCGCCCGGCCTGGTTCTTTTCGCGCTTGCAGCAGACGAGCCTTGATGCCGGTGGTGCGCAACGAGCCTGGCTCCAGTTTCTCCAGTTGGCCCATCCTCCGATTGGCCTCGTCCAACTCCTCGTGCTGGATCAACTGGTCCAGGTAATAGATGAGAAAGATCGGGTTGGCCCCGTCGCGCGAGTCGAGCAGGCGGACCATGCGCTGTTGTGCCCGGATCCAATCGCGATTGGCGACGAGCAGGGTGACGAGGAAGAACTCCTCCTCGGGAGTCGGTCGGATGCGGGCGAAGACTGCTTCCAGCTGCTTGACCGCCTCGCGGCGCTCGCGCGGCTGACGCGCCAGGATCAGGGCGCGGGCGCGCTGGTCATCGGGGCTGATCGTGCCTCCGGTGGCGTTCTCGTCGAGGAGGGCGAGCGCCTTGCGAAATCGGTCGTAATCCCCCGTCGCGGCCAGGGCCAAGGCAAGGGTTCGCCGTGCCCAGGCGACCCGGAACCGGGCACCGGGGGACTTGTCTTCCATGAGTTTGCGGAAGAAGCCCTCGGCCCGCGCGAGTTGGCCTCTGCGGAGGTAGAAGATCGCGACGGCGCGCTGGACCGCCGGGTCATCAGGACGCGAGACCAGGGCGAGCTTGTATTGGGCTTCCGCCTGCGTGTTCTGGCCCAGGATCTCGTAGCACGCCGCCAGGGCCAACGGTGCATCGCTCGGGGGGAGGACCGCAGCCGCGACTTTAATCGACTCTTCTGCCTTCTTCGGCTCTTTCTCTGCGAGAAACATAACCAAAGCGAGGTGGCACTCGGGCTGTTTGTCGTTCAATTCGACGGCCCGGCGGAAGGATTTTTCGGCTTCCTCTCGCTTGTCGGCAGCCCAGAATATCTGGCCTGCCAGGAGATGGTCCTGGTAGTCCTTCGACTTCTCGGAAAGCGTCTTTCGTGCCATCTCCAAGCCTGCCTGGGGGGTTTCGCTCCCATAGTAGGTGGTGAGCGTGACGAGCCGACCCAGTTCCCCCGTGCGGGGGATGATCGACCGAAATCGGACGAGTACCGCGCTCGATTCCGCGTAGTTCCGCTGGGCGTTCAACAGCCGGACCAGCCTAACGACCACATCGGGCGACGCCTCGCCGCGATCAAGCGCGGCCTTGTATTGCTCGATGGCGCGGTCGGGGTTGCTCTCCGCCTCGGCGATTCGTCCGTCGAGGACGTAGAGCCTGCCCCAGGTGGGTCGTCGCTTGCGCACTTCGTTCAGCCAGGTCTTTGCTCGGACCAGGTCTTCCGGCTTCCCTTGTTGGGCGAGCAAAAGGGCACGCCCGTAGCGCCACAACGTCCCTTGTTGCCCTTCCAGTTTCTCCAACTTCTGGACGATCGATTCGAGCCGATTGGTCTGCCCACGCACGACCGCGACATCGAAGAGGCCGCGCCAGACATCCAGATCGTCCGGCTGTGCCTTGCTCCATTCGGTGAGGACGCGGTCGGCCGGAGCCACTTCGCCGCGTTCCAGGTAGTAATACCCCAGGCTACGCAGCCATCGGCTTCGCTCCTCGGCAGGCTTGTTCGCGGCGTCACGCTCGGCCAGGGCGAGCACCAGGTGGGCCGCGTCGTTGCTCTTCCGGGCGGCGATCTGGGCGTTCGCGAGTCGGAATTCGATCTGATCCCCGGCGGAGGTCCGGGCACGCTCCAGAGCTGCGGTCGCCTTGGCCTCCTGTCCTCCCTTGTCTTCCGCGTCCGCGAGGTTCAGCCAGAGTGATACGTCTTTCGGATGCGTCTTGCAGCCTTCTTCGAGAACCTTCACCGCCCCGGCGAGATCCTTTCGGGCCACGAGGAGTTGGCCTCGCACCAGGATGGCCTCGGCACTGGCCTGGACCGTGGCACTCGACCCATTCAGAAGGGCCAGTGGTTGGTCCCAATCTCGCTGGTCCTCGGCGACGCGCGCGTTTCGGCTGATCCACAAACGAGCCGCCGCCAACGGCGCTCCCGACCACCGCCCGAGGATCGACTCGTAGACGCGGATCGCTGCTTCCTCCTGGCCCAGGGCGGATAGCGCCTCCGCCTTCCCGATCAGGCCGGGCACCCACAACAGATCCTGCTCGAGTGAAGCCTGGGCCGCCTCGAGTTGCTGGTCGGGATTGCCCAGACGTTGGTAACACCGCGCCAGGAGTAAATGGGAGGTCGCGACCAACTCGGGGGGCAACTGTTTGTTCCCGCGAAGTTCTTCGAGCGCGAGAGATGCCTGGAGCCATCGGCCATCCGCGAAGGCCAGGCGAGCTTCGAGGTAGGCGAGGAGCGGCGCGGTGTCCTCGTTCCGACCGATGCTCCCGAGGAGTTTGGCTGCTTCTGCTTTATCGCCGGCCTCCAGGAGCAATTCCACGGTGGTCCAGTAGTCCGAAGCCCGAGGGGGCAGTTTGTCGATGATCCGCCGAAGGTAAACGAGCGCTTCTTTCTTGTTGCCGGCACGCAGTTCGAGGCGACTCAGCTCCTGCTGGAAGGCAATTTGCGCGGGATGGAGTTCCTCTCCTCGCAGGAGCAACTTCCGTGCCCCGGCCTGGTCGCCGCTCTCGCCTTCCAGGTTTGCCGCGATGAGGAACAGATCGGGATATTCCTTCCCGTGGCGCTTGATGAGCGAAGCCAGTGTCTTGCGAAACTCTTCGGTCTGACCCGTGCCTCCCGGCAAATCGCGCGTGTATCGGATGCGTGCCATCTGGGCATCGGGGTCGTCTGGATTGGCCGCGACCATGTCGGCGATGACCTTGTCCGCCTTGATGGGATTGTTGAGATTGCGTCGAAGGACACGCGCGCGGGAGACGTAGGCCGAGATCCGTTTCGGATCTTGCCGAGCGCTCTTTTCGTACCAGATATCTGCCTTGGCCCAAGACCGGCGGTGTGCCTCGACGTTGCCGATCGCCTCCATAAGGTCGGCGTCCTTCTCGTCGGCCTGTTCGTGTAGGACATTCAGGTGGAACAGGGCATCGCTTGGCCTGCCGAGGGCCCCAGCCAGTTTGATCGCCTGTCGGCGCAAGTCGTTGCGATCGGGTGCCTTGAGGAGCACCTCTCCAATCGCGAAAAAGGCGCGAATGCGATCGCGCGACGTTCGGGCCAGATTACTCAGGAGGAGCGCGTACCGGGCTTGGGTGTCCACGTCCCACTGCGCCAGGCTGAGGTAGGTCTGGAGGTAGCGGGCTTCCTTGTAATAGTCCTCCTTCTCCAGCGCGAGATCCGCCTGGGCCAGGAGGGCGCGAGCGTTGCGGCGAACCTGGTAGGTTCGCAAGAAGTGGATGCACGAGCCAAGGACCGCGAGAGAGATTAGGACGATGCCGATGTTCTTCAGGCTGAACTTGCGTGTCATGGAGAGCCTTTCGACTTGGGCGATTGGGACACGAGCTATGCGATGCTGGTGAGGCTGTTTTATTTAACGGGGTGGAGGGAGATCACTCGGCGGTGCTGCTCCGACCCCACCCCCCAGCCCCCTCCCCTAAAAGGGAGGGGGAGCCATACCGGCGAGTGGGAGACTTCACGCGATCAGACATGCCTCCGGCTCCCCCTCCCTTTTAGGGGAGGGGGCTGGGGGGTGGGGTCTGACCAGCGACGCCCCGGAATCTTCTCCCGATCCGAGATAATCTATACTACGTCGGAATGGGCACGATTGGCCTACAATCCTAGGCATTCCTGATAAACACGATGAGCCTACCAACGAAACACGTTGGTAGGCTCATGGAGACGACTCAGGAAGTCGGCATTACGCCGTCTTGCGACGACGCAGGTAGACGAGAGCGAATGGCACGCCACTCGCCAAGAGGGCGAGCGCGGGCGGCACGGGGACGGCGATGGCTTCTGTCACTTTTGTGGACACGGTTCCATCAAAATCAGCATTACCGACACCACCATTGAGTTTTGAGAGATTGGTAATGATGAGTTTATCTGAGATGGTGAAGGAATTATTCGTAATAGTACCCGTCTTAGTAGTAGTCTTAGAAATGGTCACGGCACCAGGAGTGCTAGTCGAATTGAGCGTACCGACAATCGTATCCACGTTACTACTCAGAATAAAAGTAGAGTTTGGGTTGGTCCCCACATCCGCGACATCACCGATGATTTTATCCTTGAAAGTCACAGTGGATCCAGCCCCAGTGAAGTTGAATCCATCAGAAGTAGTCGTAATGGTTACAGTCTGCTCAGAAGCCATGTTGATTCGGGTCACAGTGATCGGGATGTTGAGCACTCCAAGAGCGGACTGCCCCGCATTCGTAGTCGCCTGAGTCACCGTCACCTTATATCCATTGGCAGTGAAAGTAGCTGAAATCTGATTTGGGCTGAGGTTGGTATCAAACATTGAACCATTCGTCGTATCAGTAATCGTCTCCGAGGACGACCCGATATCGATCTTGATCTGGAAGGCAGCCTCGCTGACCCCCGAGACGCAGAGAAGACAGGCGATGCAGAGCATCACCTGAAGAAAGAACTTACGCACCATGATTCATAGCCTCGATTGAAGAATTCCATTGACACATTAGACGCACAAAATGTTGTACGGACCCATGACGGATCAAAGCGTGTGGCAATGCATCGATCGAGGCGGCCGAAACAAACGTGACGCCAGAGGATGCTCGCGGTCCCGCTGTTCCGCCAGGAACAACCGCCCGGCCTGAGCAATCGAGGTGATCTCGACATGCGGATCGAGGAAGGCGACAGCGACCGCACCACCTACCACAATCCCGGACGAACTAGTGCTGCCCGCACCGCCCGTCGTGGCGTGATCGGTGTGTTTGGTGGGAGTAGGCTCGGGAGCCTTCGCTGGCTCTTCCTCGACGCTCGGTCCCGAAGAGGTGGCCTTCTCGGAGTCGTCGGTCCCCGCGAGGAAATCGCTAACCACAGCCTTCCAGCTCGTATCGGATCGCGTATCGCTTGGCGAATCGACGAACCCCGCCTGTACCTGCCCACTACCGCCGAAGAGTGGACTGAGCAGGAGCAGCACGAGTGCCGCAACAGAGAGTAGGGTTTGTCGAGCCACGAAGGTCAGGATCCTTGGAGTGGAATATTCGGTATAGTTGGTATCGTATACGTCCTGGGAGTTCTTGGCAAGCCTGAGATCGATATTTTTTGCGGATTCATGTGGGATGCCGAAAGATCGCCCCTTCGTCGCCCCGCTTCCATATACTCCCCTTTGGTCCCACCGATCTCCTCCCAGGTATCCGAAGTCCCATGAAAGCGCGTCAAGCCGTCGTCCTCGAGCCGTTCCGCGTCGGGGTGCGTGAGGTCGATCTCCCCTCGCCTGCGGCGAATCAGATCCTCGTCGCCGCCGAAGTCAGCGCGGTCAGCGCCGGCACCGAACTCGCCGTCTACACCGGCACCCATCAGTGGTTGAAGGATCCCGCCTTGCCGGACTGGAAGTTCCCTTTCCGGCCCGGCTACAGTGCGGCGGGGGTCGTCGTCGAGGTCGGCGCGGGCGTCACCGGCTGGAAGCCGGGCGATCGGGTCAGCTTCCCAGGCAACCATGCCTCGCACGAACTCTTGACCGTCGGCCATGAGCGTGGCCGGCTCTGGAAGTTGCCCGCCGGTATGAACATGGAACGCGCCGCCGTCGCCTGTGTCGCGCGCTACGGGATGGGCGCGGCCATCCGTG
Source organism: Planctomycetia bacterium (assembly GCA_025356615.1). Lineage (GTDB taxonomy): Bacteria > Planctomycetota > Planctomycetia > Gemmatales > Gemmataceae > JANXSH01. The sequence goes on from JANXSH010000709.1 coordinate 6,534, forward strand.
CTGGTCTCACGCTCGGCCGGTCGGCGTCGGTCCTCGGCCTCGGCATCATCGGCCAATTCGCCCTGCGCGCGCTCCTCGCTGCCGGGGCGTTTCCGGTCGTCGGCATCGACGCGGTGGAGATGCGAC
>JANXSH010000756.1 GCA_025356615.1 Planctomycetia bacterium
CGTCACGGCCGACGCCACCCGCTCTCCGCCATCCTCTCCCTCGCCGTCCTCGCCATGCTCTCGGGGGCCAAGAGCTACCAGGCCATCGCCCAGTTCGGCCGTGACAAAGGCCCTGCCCTGGCACACCTCCTCGGTTTCCTGCGCGGCAAGACCCCCACCAAGTCCACCTTCTCGGTCGTCTTCCGCGTCCTCGACGTGCGAGCCTTCGAGGGCGTCCTCTCCCGCTGGATCACCTCACGCCTGCCCGAAGGGCAGAAGCCCATCGGCGTGGACGGCAAGACCGCGCGCGGCGGCCGGGAGGGTGAAGTGGCCGGACAGCACCTCGTCTCCGCCTACTGCGACGAGGCCCAGGCCGTTCTCGCCCAGGTCAAGGTCGATGCCAAGACCAACGAGCACAAGGCGGCCCTCGAACTGCTCGGCTTCCTGCCCGTGAAGGGCAACATCTTCACCGGCGACGCCATGTTCTGCCAACGCGACTTCTGCGCGGCGATCGTCGAGGGGGGCGGCGACTACGTCTCGACGGCCAAGGACAACCAGCCGTCGCTGGTGATCGACATCCAGGCGGGACTGGCCTACCAGGAGCAAGCTCAGCGGCTCCAGGCCGCTTTTTCCCCCTGAGGGCCAGCCGGTGACGCCCCCGGCGGGGCGGGTAGCCACGACGATCGACAAGGGGCACGGACGCATCGAGAAGCGGACGCTGCGGACGACGACGATCCTGACGAAGGGGCAGGAGTGGGCGGGCCTGAAGCAGGGCTTCGAGCTGGTGCGGGAGCGGACGGAGAAGGGCAAGACGACGGTGGAGGTGGTCCACGGGATCAGCAGCCTGAGCCCCGAGCGCGCCGACGCGAAGCGGCTGCTGGAGCTGAATCGGGGCCACGGGGGGATCGAGAATCGGCTGCACTACGCCCGCGACGTGACGATGGGGGAGGACGCCAGCCGGATACGCAAGGGAGTAGCGCCGCAAGTGATGGCGGGGTTGCGGAACAGCGTCGTCCACGTACTGAGCGACGTGGTGGCGCCGAGCATCGCCGCCGCCATGCGCACCATGGGGAATTGCCTTTCCAAGGCTCTCGAAGTTCTCGGCTTGCCTCAGCTTGAATAATCAAACCGCCCTGCCGTCGTACAACCCAATCGAGGAATCCCCCGATTTTGCTCTTGTTCCCTGTGCCGCCAGATGTCATGCTAATATCAGTTCTGATGGATGGGGAGTTCTTCCGATAGTGACGACCTCGCCATCCTCCCTCAGATATTCCGTCTCTCTATCCCGACCATCTACGGATGCTCTGGGTATCGAAGACACCCCGTCGAGCCTCGATCCCGTTCGACCGAATCGAACATCGGATCCTGGTTTCGAGCCTCCTCTCCGGGCGATCCTGGGGAGTGGACGGACACCCGAACAACCGAACACGGACTGTTGGGAACGACCCCCCGGCCTTCCGAGCTGTTTTCGGCTCCTTTTCGTTCCTTCGACAGGCTGATCGATCCTTGGGATCTCTTCACCCTGTGAATCGAACCACGATCCTCTGGATGTGCGGCCCGCGCCGGGCCTAATACCCCCGGCGATTCTCATTGGACCCGCCTTCCAGTCCGTGGAAGAATGGAGCCACCCGATCTCGCCAGGAGTTCGCTCCTGGTCAGGTAAGATCGGATCGCACAGCTCGGAGACGATTCGCCAGCTCGGACTTCATTCCGGCCAGGGAATCGGTGCAGGGACTCGGGGTTCCCTCGTACTGGGATACGCCTGTTACATGGCATCCGAACCCTGCGCCGGCGATCCTCCCGAGGTGGAGGTCGCGGCCCCGGCCAAACCCGATAGCACCCGCGACAAGGTCCGCCTTACCTTTCGTAAGGCCGACTCCCTTCGTTGGCTCAGCCATCACGATTTGATGCGCACCTTCGAGCGCATGCTCCATCGCGCGGCCCTGCCCTTCCGCCGCTCCCAGGGGTTCCACCCCCACCCGCGCCTCGTCTTCGCCCTGTCGCTCCCGCTCGGCGTCATCGGCCAGGCCGAGATCGTCGAACTCGAGCTCGACCAGTGTCTCGAACTCGACGAGATTCGCGACCGCCTCACCCGCCAGGCACCCGCCGGGCTGGAAATCCTCGACATCAAACGCATCGCCCTCAACGAGACCGCCCACGTCGTCGGCTTCTGCTACGGCCTCACGGTGCCCGCCGGACGCATCAGCGCGACGCGCGCCCGCCTCGACGCGAACCCCCTCGCCGCCGAGTGCTGGGTCGAGCGAACCCGTCCGAGTCCGCGCCGCCTCGACATCCGCCCCTTCGTCCGCCGTCTCCACCTCGACGACGACACGGGCCGACTCGAAATGGACCTGTTCTTGATGCCGGAGGGCACCGCCCGGCCCGAGGAGGTTTTGTCGCTCGTTGGCCTCGACGGCCTGATCGCCTCGGGCGTCCCGCTCGAGCGTGTCGGACTCGAACTTAAGTTGTCAGTTTTCAGTTGTTAGTTGTCAGAGAATACCAGTCTCCGCATTCTCGGACAACTGACAACTGACCACGCCTCATCGCTCATCGCACTCATGTAAAACGCCCGTTGAAGTAAAGGGATCGTGATGAAAAAAGAAATGCTCATCAACGTGTTGCAACCCGAGGAATGCCGGATCGCCATCCTGGAGAACGGGATCCTCGAAGAGTTGTACCTCGAACGCACGAGCCACGAAAGCTACGTCGGCAACATCTACAAAGGTAAGATCGTCAACATCGAGCCGAGCATCCAGGCGGCCTTCGTCGATTTCGGCGTGGGCCGAAACGGCTTCCTCCACGTCTCCGATGTCGAGGCGACCTACTGGCGCGACGTTCCCCCCCCACGAAACGGCGACCGAGGCGATCGCGCTGGCCGTGGCGATCGTGGCGACCGGGGCGACCGGGGCGACCGGGGGCGAGACAGGGACCGAGGCGACCGTGGAGGTCGCGAGCGCGCCCCGGAAGTACGCCACCAGGGCGAAAACTCCGAATCCGCCCCTCGCGAATCCGCCCCTCGCGAACAAGCCTACGAAGCCCCGCGACAGCAGAGCCTGCCCCCCGCGCACTCGGGCGGCGGCTTCGATGCGGGCATCGATTTCGATCACGAAACGCCCAGCCACAGCCATTCGGCCCCCGCGAGCGCGCCCCACTCCGCGCCGACCTCTTCCGGCGAGGGCGAGACTCGACCCCGGTCGGAGTCTTCCGAGAGTGACGCCGCCTCGCTGATCGCGCACCCGGAAACGCGACTCGACGAGGAGCAACCGGGCAGCCGACGTAGGTCTCGCGGCACAGGTCGTAGGCGAAGGCCGACCGCCGAGAGTGGCGAGGGCAAGGGTGCGGAGGAGTCTGGCGAGTCAGCTCCGAAGTCGTCGGACGACGAGCCGCGCCCGCGCTTGATGGAGAGCGCCGAGAGGCGAACCGAACGCCCCGACTCGACGCCCGAACTGCACTCCTCCCAGGATGGCGGGGGCGACTCGGAGTTCTCCTTCCCACCGGCGAATCCGTTCGCATCCCACGAAGACCGCCCCGACCGGGGTGGGGGTGCCTACGCCCCCATGACCGAGGAGGCCAGCACCGAGGAATTCCGCCCCCGCGCCCCAGAGCGGGATCGCCCCGCCCAGGACCGTGGCGGCAGGGGGCGAAGGCGGCCCGTCGTGGACCACCGCAACATCGAGGACGCCCTCGAGGCCGACCTCGCCGACGCGGAGATCGGCCCGGAAGTATCGACCGGGGAGGTACTCCCCGGCGAGCCGGTCGATACCGAGCCTGAGTTCGACACCCGACCCGCCGCCGAGCGCCGCGAAAGTCGGGGGGATGGCCGGGGCGATAGCCGGGGCCGAGGCGATAGGGATCGCGGTCGCCCCCGAGACGACCGCCCCCGGAGCCGAGACGATCGCGGCCCGCGCAACGATCGCGGCGGGGATCGCGGCCCGCGTAGTGATTCCGGCCCGCGTGGAGATTCCGGCCCGCGTAGGGATCCCGCCCCGCGCGGCGACCGTCCGCCCAGCGGCGGCGGCATGGACCGCGGCCGGCCCGGCGTCTTCCGCCCGCAGATCCAGGACATCTTCAAGCGCGGCCAAGAGGTCATCGTCCAGGTCATCAAGGAAGGCATCGGCAGCAAGGGGCCGACGCTCAGCACCTACATCAGCATCCCCGGCCGCTACCTCGTCCTGATGCCGTACCTCAACCGGACCGGCGTCTCGCGCAAGATCGAGGACGAGGAGGCCCGCCGCCGCCTGCGCCAGATGTTCAACGAGTTGAAGCCGCCCCGCGACATCGGCTTCATCATGCGGACCGCCGCCATCGACAAGAACAAGAACGAGGTCCAGCGCGACCTCGTCTACCTCTGCCGCCTCTGGCAGGTCGTCGCCCGGCGCATCAAGAAGCTCAAGGGGCCGGTCGAGATCTACCAGGACAGCGAGATGGTCACGCGGACCATCCGCGACAACTTCAGCAGCGACATCGACACGATATGGGTCGACGAGAAGAACGCCTTCGAGGCGGCCCAGGAGTTCATGCAGGGCGTCATGCCCCGCTACGCGGACCGGATCAAGTTCTACGAGACCAAGGATCCGCTCTTCCACAAGTTCAAGGTCGAGGAGGAGATCGCCCGCATCCAGCAGAAGAAGGTGCCCCTGCCGCACGGCGGGAGCATCGTCATCGAGCAGACCGAGGCGCTCGTGGCCATCGACGTGAACAGCGGCAACTTCCGCGCGGACAGCCACAACGCCGAGGAGACCGCCTACCAGATGAACATGCACGCGGCCAAGGAGATCGCGAGGCAGCTCCGCCTACGCGACCTCGGCGGCGTGATCGTCAACGACTTCATCGACATGCGCGACGAGCGCCACCGCCGCAACGTCGAGAGGGCGCTGCGGGACGCGATGGTCCGCGACCGCGCCCGGACGAAGATCCTGCGGATCTCGCAGTTCGGCATCATCGAGATGACGCGCCAGCGCATCCGGCCCGGCCTGAAGCGCTCCGGCTACAGCGACTGCCCGCACTGCAAGGGCAACGGCATGATCAAGTCGCCGGAGACGATGGCGATCGAGGTCATGCGCCTGATACAACTCGCGTCGTGCCGCGAGGAGGTCGCCAAGATCGAGATCACCGTCCCGCACGACGTGGCCGACTTCCTGCTGAACCGCGCCCGCAAGCCGATCGCCCTGTTCGAGGAGCAGGGCCAGATGACGGTCACGATTCGCGGTGCCGCCGTCGCCTCCGGCGAGCACGTCGAGATGCGCTGCATCGACCGCAGTGACAACGAGGTCCGGCTCGTCGAGCCGGAACCGCTGCCCTATCGCGGGCCGCGATTCACGCGATAAAGGCGACCTGGAAAAGAAGCTAACCCCAGAGGCACAGAGGGCACAGAGAAGACAAATAAAGTAGGTGCCGCGAGCCGAGCAGCACTTCGCGTCCGGCTCGGCTCGCCGGACCTACTTCTCTGTATTTCTCTGTGTCCTCTGTGACTCTATGGTTGGCTTTTCTTCGATCAGGCTCATCCGCGCCACGACGCGCTCGCGCATCAGCTGGGCCAGCAAGTCTTCCGCCTGTCCGCGCGTCAGGCCCGTAGCTAATTGAAGCGGGTAACTCCCGATGGCTTGCTCGGCCTGTTCGGGGCTGAGGCCGGCCTGCATTCGCAGGAGCCCCAAAAGCCAGGGGCGCGTCGGCAAGGGGCACGCGGTGACTTCGACGGCGTAGGCCGCCGAGCAGGGTTGTCGCCGCAACAAACGTTGGAGGTCCGGCAGGCTGACGAGGCCGATCAGCCGGTCGCCGCTCGCCAGCCGGCCCGTGAGCGTCGATCGGCTCGTCTCGTCGCCGGGTCGGATGTGGCCGATGGGCAGCATGCGGTAATCGACCGCGACCGCGCGGACGGTGTGGCCGGCGAACGGGTCGTCGTCGTGGATCAGCAGGTCCAGCACGGCGAAGAGGCGTTCGCGGAGCAGGAAGACGCTCGCGACGCGGTCGCCGAACAGCCCCGCGAGGAACGCCGGGGCCGCGAGAGCAGGAATGGAGACGGCGAGGCGAATGCCTGCGGCCTCGCGCAGCATGATCGCGAACTGCGGGTCGTTGAGCAGCGGGACGAGACGTTGCGCCGGGTTGAGTTCGCGGACGAGCAGGGCGACCTCGAGATTCGTCATGTCGTTGTTCGTCGCCGGGACGACGGCCTTCGCCGTCGCCGCGTGCGCCTGGCGGAGCACCTCGATGATGCTGGCGTCGCCGATCATGACGGCGGCCCCGAGTCGCCTCGCCGTGGGCACGAAGCGACAACTCGCGTCCCGGTCGATGACGACGACGCGCTCGCCGAGGCGAATCAGTTCCTCGACGACGCGGAAGCCGACCGTGCTGAGGCCGCACACGATGACGTGCCCGCTCTCGGGGATGCGACGCACCTCCAACACGCCGCCGAGCCGGGCGCGGAGCAGGTAGTTCGTGACGATGGCCGTGAACGCCGCCATGAGGACCGCGCCGACGATGCGCAGGAAGCTGACGTAGAAGCGAATCGCGTCGGAGTGGGGGTACTCGCTCTCCGCGAGGCCGGCACCCGTGGCCATGATGCTGACCGTGCGGAGCAGCGCGTCCGCCACGCTGTAGCGCGTGACGCCGGACCAGAGAACGACCGTGCTGACCGCGAGGACGCCGAGCAGAACGAGGAAGCAGATCAACACCGCGAGATCGACCTCGGCGAACGTGCGCCAGGCGATCCGCCCGAATCGGCGGAAGACGTTCGCCCAGCGGATCTCGGAGTCGTCGTCCGTGGCCGTGTTCAGGAGGGCCGACAGCTTTTGCGGCTCGCCGTAGACGACGAGGTGTTCCCCGACCAAGGGTGTGACGGCGGTATCGACCTCGAGCAAGAAGCGCGCCTCGCCTTCGAGCGGCATGTGGGCCGCGACGACGACGCCGCGCTGGCTCATCAGTGTGGCCAACGTCTGGCCGCGAATGGGCGAGGTCGGCCCGACCGTCACCTCGACGAGCTGCCGCAGCCCCGAGGCGGACTCGTCGAGCCGAAAGCTCCCGAGCGCCTGGCCTGACAGCGCGGTCAGCGCGAGGATGGGGGCGGTGAGCAGCGAGGTACTCAGGGCGAAGACGTTGTGGACCGCCTTGCCGAGTCGGGCGAGCAGGTTCTGGTTGAACATGCGCAGGACGATGCGGACCTCGCGGTTGAGGCTGCGAACGAGAAGGGCCGTCGTGATGTTGAGCAGGTCGTCGGCGGTCAGCACGAGGACGCCGCGCGCGTCGGCGATGTCCGCCTCCTGAAGGGTCTCGCTCCGCCGACAGTCACCGCGCACCAGCCGGGCACCGCCGAGACGCGGATCGTCGGGCTTGCAGACGGTGTGGATGACGACGACCGAGAACCCGGCCTTGTGCAGGTGTTCGAGGACGCGCGAACCCATCCGGCCCAGGCCGCAGAGGACGAAGGGACGATCCATGAGACCTCGGGGGGAGTGATGAGGCGATGGGGTGAGTTTATGGGGTGCAGGGGGAGGTGGCTCGG
>JANXSH010000777.1 GCA_025356615.1 Planctomycetia bacterium
AGGTCGAGGAAGTAGATGACCGTCCAGACCATCGTCACGACGAGGACGAGGACCATCGTCGCCAGGCTCGTGAGCGTGCTGCGCAAGACGTTGCGGCGCAGGCTCTTGACGATCATCTTGACGTAGAACCACGCCCGGTCGAAGTACAGGAGTGAGACGAGGAACCCCAGCAAGGCCACAGCGGCGGCGACGACGTAGTAGGGGTTCGCCAAGAATTCGTTGATGGTAGTCATCATCGGGGGAGATCCTCCCGGCCACGCGGGACCTGAGTTATCATCTCGGACTCGTGGGTTGCCCCGTTCGCCGAACGCTCGGGGTAGGGCGTCGTCTCACGGACGAGTCGGCCCTTTTCGAGGTGCAGCACGCGCTCGGCGCGGGAGGCGGCGCGCGGGTCGTGCGTGACCATGATGATGGTCTTGTTCAACCCGTTCTTGAGTTCGACGAGCAAGTTGAGGATGTCGTCGGCGGACTTCGAGTCGAGGTCGCCGGTCGGCTCGTCGGCGACGATGAGCGTCGGGTCGGTGACGATGGCGCGGGCGATGCCGACGCGCTGCTGCTGGCCGCCGCTGAGCTGGCCGGGCCGGTGCGACATGCGATCCGTGAGGCTGACGAGGTCGAGCGCGGTCAACACCTGCTTGCGGCGCTGGGCCGACGACAGCGGCAGGAGCAACAGAGGGAGCTCGACATTCTCGTAGGCGGTCAGCACCGGCAGCAGGTGGTAGAACTGGAAGACGAAACCGACATGGCGGGTTCGCCACTTGGCGAGTTGCCCTTCGCTCATTCGGCTGATGATTTCCTCTCCGACGATGATCCGGCCCGAACTAGGCCGATCGAGTCCGGCGATCATGTTGAGGAGCGTCGTCTTACCGGAGCCAGACGGCCCCATGAGGGCCAAGAACTCGCCCTCCGGCACGTCGAGCGTGAGGTTCTCGAGGACATCGATCTTCTCCGAGCCTCGGGTGAAGAACTTTCGCAAGTCCTCGACCCGCACGATCGGTTGTGCTTTCATCGAGTTAGAACTCCTGAAGATTTAGCCACAGATGCACACAGATAAGACAAGAATGAATTAAACAAACGCATTTGTATTCATCTGTGTTCATCCGTGTTCATCTGTGGCTAAATTGTTTTCTATTTCGGCGCGATGCCACGCATGAACGACACCAGCGCGCCCATGTCGGGTCGCAAATACTTACCGGCTTCGTCCTTCGGGATGTCCTTGATCCGCACGCGGACGGGGATCGCGCCCTTGGCGCGGTCGGCGGTCGGCATCAGGCGCGAGACGAAGCCCTCGTAGCCGCGCGGGTGCCTGGCGAGGAAGTCCTTGTCCTTCTCGTAGGCCTCGGGCATGATGAGGCAGCGCTGGCCCTCCTTGATGGCGGCGATGTCGCGCTCCTGGATCGACATGTCGATCTCCAACCGACTCAGGTCGGCCATGTCGCACAGGCTGGCGCTGATGCCGGAGGAGAATGCGGCCGGGTTGACGATGTTGCCCTCCTCGGCTTTCTTCGTGAGGATCGTCCCGCTGATGGGGGCAAAGACGATGGTCCACTCCAGCTTGATTCGGGCGCGGTCGTAGGTCGCCTTGGCTTGCTTCTCCTCAAAAATCGACGTTTGGATGCGCGTCTCCATCCGGCCATCCTTGATGAGCCGCAGCGTCGATTCGAGGCGTCGGCTGCGAGCGGCGGCGGCATCGTAGGCATACTTCACCTGCTCGATCTCGCGGGGGGTCACGGCGTTGCCGCCCACGAGACGCCGGTTGCGCTCCATATCGAGTTTCAGTTGGGTCGCGTTCTGGCGAGTCTCGTCCAGGTCGGCCTCGGCCTGCTTGACCTCTTCGGGCATGGTCCGTTCGACTTCCCGGCGGCGTTCGCGGGACGCCCTCCAGGCTGACCGCGCCTGGTCGAAGTCGGCTTGATAATCGGTAGTTTCGATGCAGGCGAGCACGTCGTCGGCTTTGAACTTGGAGCCTTCGACGAGATCGGGATTAATCCACACGAGTTGCCCGCCAACCTTGGGACTGACCTGCACGAGGCTTATGGGGATGACGTACCCCTTCGACTGGAGGACGACCTCCGTCTCGCTCGAGACCGACGAGGCGGAGTCGGAAGTCAGCGCCGGGCGCTCGGTTTTCTTATCGACGGCGTCCGCGATTCTCCCCCCGTCTTGGCCGGGCATCGTCCCGACGCTGTA
>JANXSH010000786.1 GCA_025356615.1 Planctomycetia bacterium
TTCGCATCGCACCTCCCGATCCTCGTCGCCGACGCGGCCCAAGGCCACGTCCTCCTCGAGGGCCACGTCGCGCGCGGCAACCCGCAATGGCGACACGCGGACGGCAAGCCGGTCGTAGTGATCTTCGCCGGCCCCCACCACTACATTTCGCCGACGTGGTACGAGGAGCCGGGCACCGTACCGACATGGAACTACCTCGCCGTCCACGCGACGGGGATCTTCCACGCGCTGGGCGAGGGCGAACTGCGGCGCATCCTGGCACAAACGGTCGAGGTCTACGAGGCCGGCATGCCGACCCCCTGGCGACCCGACCCGGCGGCGGTCGGGCCACTGATCGGCGGCATCGTCGGGTTTCGCGTCGAGGTGAAGATCCTCGAGGCGAAGTGGAAGTTGAATCAGAATCACCCGCTCCCGAGGCGCGAGCGGGTGATCCAGGCGCTCGAGGCCGTGGGCGGCGAGGACGCGCTGGCGATCGCGGAGGCGATGCGGCGGCCTCCAACTCCGGGTCGAAACGATGCAGGATCGCCTCGAGATCGCTCCAGTGTCCGTGTAGTTTTCGGGGAGCGTTCCCAAGTCGAGGAGGATGTATGACACCATCGGTTGCTCATCTACCCTTGCTGGGAGTGATGGGCGGTTTCCGCCGGTTCTCCATCCCGGAGTATCATCGCATGGCCCTGGTGGGCATCCTCACCGAGGACGACAACCTCGAACTGCTCGAGGGCTACCTGGTCCACAAGATGACGCGCAATGCCCCCCACGATGGAACTTTGCACCGCCTCCTTCGGTTCCTCTCCCGAATGGTGCCTGATGGATGGGAGGTTCGCTGTCAGGCAGCCGTAACATTGAGTGACAGTGAGCCGGAACCGGACATCGCTGTCGTGCGCATCGACCCGGCTGACTACATGCATCGCCACCCCGCTCCCGCCGACATCGCCCTCGTGATCGAGGTGGCCGACTCATCCCTGGACGGCGACCGCGCCGACAAGTGCCGCATCTACGCGCGTGCCGGGATCCGAGAGTATTGGATCGTAAACTTGGTGGACACGCAGGTCGAAGTGTATTCGTCGCCGGTGGGCGACCCGACGCCATTCTACCGCGACCGCGTGGACCGGCAGCTCGGCGACGAGATCGAGGTCATGCTCGACGGTCAGCGCGTGGGGAGTGTGTCGGTGTCGGCAGTGTTGGGGTGAGGGTGGAGACCGCCTCCATCATTCTCCTCATGCCTTGCGGATCATTCCGACGGAATTTCGGAAATGGCCGTGATCCTGAACTCGAACGTCTGCGTGACACCTCGATGTTCCGTTGTCAGTAGGAAGCCTTTGGCTTTTGGTCCAACGAATCTAATCGTCTCGAGACCGATCTCTATTGTTGTTTCTTTGTTGGGCTGAAGAACTGACTTGGCCAACTGGCCAACCCAACCAGCTCCTCAACCCTTGCGGATCGAAATCAGTGAAAGTGGCACGTTGGACGTGTTGACGATGCGAAATGCGTGCTTGACGAGCGGGCCGCGTTTTACTTTTCCGAAGTCGTAGTCACGCCCATCGGGAAACATCTTCGGCTCGGTGATCTTCTCATCTACCGGCGTCGGGAGACTCAGAGGTTCGCTTCCGAACGCGACCATGCCCAGCACGAGCAGCACAGCCGTCACCGTCGTTAGTTTGGTCAGAATCATGGCGTTCACACACCTTTCATGAGGGCAGCTACTTTTGCCTACCCCGCTGCAATGAGGTACGCGACTTCGAGCATGGACATCCCCAACGAGGTCGCCGCTCCATCCCGTTTCGCCTTCATCTGTCTGAGCCTACACTTTTTCTTCCACCGAACAAGCCAAAGCTCGAAAGCCAGGAGAGGCGTTCCGCTCCTCTTCGAACAGTCGGTCCAAGTTAGCAAGAAAATCGTTCATCATAGTGATCGAGTGGCTGGGACGAGACTGGTAGAACGGTGTCGGAGTCTGAAAACAGACTTCCAACTCCTGAAGCATTTGCGCACACTCTCCCCTAATGCTCGGAATTCGAGAGAGGGTGGCTCGGACTTCTTGAATTGGAAGTGTCCTGAACGAACACAGTCCGGTCACGAGGTCGATCAACTGCTGGCACGTAGCGCGCAGTGCGGCCAGAACTTGTCTAATTTTGGGCTGGCTGGCATCAGGAGCATGGGGAGAATGTTGTTCCAGGCTCGCCAGATCCCTCATCAAGTTGTCGGCGACCTTCTCGAGAAACCCTGGAAACACTGCTTCATGAAGCACGCCGTAGGGGAGACCGTTCAGAAGGAAGGCATCCAGAGAGAGGGCCACGCCGTAGATCGCCCCTTGAACCGCCGGGAAATGTTCTTGGATTCGAGTTGTGTTCATTGCTGACCTCTTGGGCGAATCGCTCATTGGATGATGAGATTCTGGACACCCGCTCCTTGGAGAGCAGAGACGATCTCGTTGAAGAGTTGGCCCTCCATCTGCATGCTATTGGCCTGAGCGTCAGGGCGATTCAGATGAGACTGGTTGAAAACGCGCCAGTCGCTCCCCTTTTTGGCCAGAATGAACCCTCTGGCCTGGTCAGACGGAATCCCTGCCATTGCAGACGCGGCTTCGTGTCCGGCTCCGGCTCCCAGATGGCGATTCGCCCGACAGAAGGCATCCGTTTCATCGTAGGAGAAGAGCCGCACTTCCCCCGTCCTCTTGTCGATGACCCCCACTCCCATGTTCCTTGGGTTTAGAGCCATCTCCTGTTCGACGTGGTTGATCTCGGCAGGATTACAGGCTGCGTTTTGTCCCCACACTCGAACACTCCATTCCCGACCGCCAACGAATTAGGTGTGGAAATGCTCGACTTCTCGATAGTGCAATTCTATCCGCCCATTGCGAGCATTACCACTCATCATCTCTACATGAAGGGACGAACACTCCTGGAACTCCCCTCCCCTCACGCCGTCTCCGCCGTCATTTTCCGCGCCATCGCCGTCGGCTCCTGGCGGCGCAAGTCCGGCAGCATCGGCACGAGCGCCGACAACCCTCGCCTCGGAGCCGGGCCGACCCCCGCCGTCGTCGAGTTGAGGCTATCGACGCAGAAGAACAGCTCCGGGTCGAAGCCGTGTAGGATCGCCTTGATCGCCGCGAGGTCGCGGCGCGGGACGACGCTCAGGATGATGTGGACCGGGCCGTTCGCGCCCTGGCCGGGCAGGCACGTCACGCCGTATCCCGAGGTGCGAAGCGCCTGAACCAGCGCGGACGGGTCGCGCGGGGTGATCGTCTGGACCATGACGCTGCCCATCGCCAGCGTCTGCTCGATCAGGATGCCGAGGAAGTTCCCCGCCGTGAAGCCGCCGGCGAAGGCCAGCGAGCAACGCCAGTCGGTGAGGTTCTTCATTACTTCACCGATGGCGAACAGCCAGATCGACACCTCGAAGAAGCCGAGGATCGGCGCGAGCGTCCTCTTGACCTGAGCAATGAAGATCGTCCGCAGCGTGGACAGCGTGACGACGACGGCCTCGGCGACTAGGATGAGCCAGAGCATGTAGGATGCCGGCTCCGCAGACAGACACAAATCACCCACCTCGAGATACTCCCGTAGGCCCGACAGTCGTCGTATTCGGACGAATCAGCCGGATCTGATAGGACAATTCTGCACCCAGGACAAGACCAGATCGCGCTGGACCGCTACAATGGGCCGATGGGAGGTTTTCGCATGCGTCAAATCGGCGACAGCTACGTTGCGAAGAGTGCGATAGTGACCGGGGACGTGGACCCGGTCGTCCGCGCCGGCGATGACGGCACGAACGGTGAGGCCGACGATGTCGAGGAGTTCGTGGTGGCGGGCGCGCTCGACGCGGGGGTCGGCGAGGTCGGAGAAGGACGAGAGCAGGGGCGGCGTCTGGGG
>JANXSH010000863.1 GCA_025356615.1 Planctomycetia bacterium
CGACGGCCAAGCCGATCCTGGAGTACGACGGGACGCTGACCCCGCTGCTGACATCTCTGCTGACGGGCTCGTATACGCTGGTCCGGGCCGGGGTCAGTACAAGCGTTTTCTACAAAGCAGCCCAACCGATACCGGTCCCAACGGCGAAGATCGGAGCCATCGGCGACAGTCTGACGGCGGGCATGGCCTATGGGGTACTCATGTCTGAGTACCAGTTGACCAGCTATGTCGGCCAGTTCGCGAAGCAGATGGGCGTCAAGTTCAATGCGCCGCTCATGGCAGGGCAACTCCTTCCTCTGGGTTGGAAATGGAATGGTCTTGGTGCCGTCCTTGCTAACGTCAATTTGGTCGCGAATGCTACGCCTAACGTCAAATTCAACGTCTTCCCGAAGCCCGTGCCAGGTTTGGGTTCCCGGGGGAACCCAAGCAACATCGACATTCAGAACTTTGCCGTGCCGACCTACACGATCAGTCAACTGATCAACGATACTGGCGTCTCGAGCAATGCCGACTCCGTCTTTGGGCCAGCCATACTCCTGGGGAAGGGGACGCAGGCAACGCAGCTACGTCTTTCCCAGAGCCCGACTATGGTCATGGCCTTCATCGGCAACAACGACCTGCTCCAGTCCTTCACGACGGACTCGACGACGGGGGCCAGGCCGACCATCCCTTCCTCAACGAGCTTCAATAACTCCTTGAAAACCATGTTGGACCAGTTGACCCCCCAACAGACCCCCGCGCTGAAAGCGAGCAACCCTAAAGGCATCGTGCTGGGCACTATCCCAGACGTGACCCAGTCCCCACTTCTTCTGGACGTGGGCACGACGATGCCCAAGCTCCCATTCGCCCTGACGTTCAAGGGAGTGGACATCACCGACATGCTGACCCGCACGACGCTCTCGGGGCCGGGCCTTGCGAAGGGCTCCAAGGTCTCCTTGTTCACCGTCCTCGCCTGCCGTGGGGACGATATTGTCAAAGCCGCCAAGGATCCGGCCAAGCCGACACTCTCGGTGACTATCACTCCAACAATGGCGCTCAGCCCAGGGACATTGGCGACAATCCAGAACACGGCTGCGGAGTACAACCAGGCCATCCAGGCATACACGGTGTTCGGCGGCGTCAAGATCCAGACGTTCGACATCGCCGCAGAGTTCGCTCGTCTGCGGACATCGGCTCCCACCAGAGCCAAAATCAGCCTGACCGTGACGAACACGAAGGGCATAACCACCACCGTCGTCCTGGATAACACATTCGGCGGAGGTGCTCTGACCTCCGACGGCATGCACCCGACCAAGACGGGGCAAGCGGTGCTTGCCCTCGCGCTACAGAAAACGCTGGGCACGCAAGATTTCGGAGGTTTCACGGCGAGGGAACTGGCAAGCGCAAAGCCCATCGACCCGGCGTCCGTTCTCACGAAGGAAGTCTTCAACGTCAAATACCCCGGTTGAGGAACCTCCGCCATGCGTCGGGTCACATTGGTCCTGGTTCTCATGGCGGCGGCCCTGGCCTGCGTTCCTGCTGTCGCGCCCTCCGCAGCACCGCCCACCTCGCCTGCGGATCGCTCCCTGCGGTGGGTTCGGATCCCGCATAACACTCGCGCGGATAGAGATGGCGGCATCTGCGGCTTGAGGTTCTCCCCGGACGGCTCGTTGCTGGCCGTGTCGTGTCGGGACCGGCAAATCCGCCTTCTTACAACGCGAAACTGGACTGTTATTCGCTCCATCGGTTCGCCGACCATCGCTGGTTCCCTCGCCTTCTCCCCCGACGGTCGGCTACTCGCGTCGGAGGACAGCAACGGCCATGTCAACTTGATCCGCTTGTGGGATGTCCAGACGGGCAAAGCGGTTCGCGTTCTCAAAGGCCACACGAGCTTGATCTACTCGTTCACCTTCACGCCCGATGGTTTATCGCTGCTCTCTTGTGGATCTGAAGCCCAGGTACTACGCTGGACCCTAGCGACCGGCAAATACGAGGTCGTGCGTGCCGCGCCGGGCAGAGCCGAGCCCGTCGCGGCGATCTTATCGGGCCCTGGCCGCGTCACGGTCCTCGATCGTGACGGGGTGATCGAAACGTTCGCAACCGGGAATTCCAAGCGGCCGGTAGAGCGCCGTTGGTTGAGGTGGGCTTCCGTGGACGATGGAATGCCCAGCCAGGGGAGCTTCAAGATGGGCCAGTTCACTCCAGGAGGGCGCGGGGCCGTCGTCCAGTTCTTCGATGTCGTCGCCCTGGGCTATCCCGCCGGGGTGGACGACGAGCCGGCCTGGCTCGCCTTGCGCGAGTATAAGGGCAAGGTCGTCCTGGAGACAGTCGATCGAATCGGCCTGTCATCCACGGGCCGGCTGACCTATTTTTCCACCGATCGGGGAAATCTGCACCTGGTCGAAACAGCCACCGGCCAGCACCTCGCTAAGGTCAAGGTAATCATCGACAAGAGCTTCTGGGCGCTGGCCTCCAGCCCGTGTGGCCGTTATGCTGCTGTCGGCGAAGAGGGGTCCGAGGTCGTCATCTGGGACACGGAGGTCGCGTTCGGCCCGTTGCCCGTAGTCGATGCCTCGAAGCAGCGCGACCTGCGCTGGGCGGAACTGACCTCCGACGACGCACTCCTCGCCTACCGCGCGTTGGCGGCCCTCTCGCACGCCCCTGAAGCCGACGCGCTTGCTCTGAACAGGTTGCGGCCATCCGATGCCAACGCGGCCCGTGTCGCCGGACTCCTCCGCGACCTCGATTCCGACACCTACACAACGCGCGAAGCGGCCAGGCGCTCTTTGGAGGTACTCGGGCAAGCCGCCGGCCCCTTTCTGCGAAAGGCTCTCGCCGCGAAGCCATCGGTCGAGGTCAAGGCGCGGCTGACCGAACTCGTGCGCCGTCTGGACGGCCCCAAGGCATGGGGCCGAGATGGCCGTGCCCTCGACTTGCTAGAACGACGTGGGACGAAAGAGGCGTGCCGTGTGTTAGAAGCCATCGCCAAAGACGATCCGGGCGGGTGGTTCGCGGTCGAAGCCCGCGAGGCGCTCGGACGCCTCACGGGTCGTGGGCTGTACAAACCCAAGAAGGATTGAAGATGTCCACCAAACCCGCCCCCATCGGCCCCAGCGATGAGCCACGCCCCGATCCTCCGATCGTCGCTGCGGGCGTGCCGACGCCACAGGCGAACCGGGAAGTTCGCCGACGGCGCGGGAGAGTGACTCTCGTCCCCGAGGGCTTGTTCGACTACCCGCCGATAGCGGAATATTTCGGGCCGGACTCGTTCTCCTACGAAACGCCGGAGAAGGGCAAGTCGCATCCCCGGTGATGGACCGCGCCACGCCCTGCATTTTCAGCCCGAGGAAGCACGATCACGCCCTACCCCCGTCCGGGCCGCCGAACGCCCCAGAAGCCTCCCGCCTTTCACCTTTACTCTCTCCCCTTTCCGCGTATCCCTCTCTTATCGCTCCGTAATCCACTCCTCCGAGAGAGATCGGCGACCCTGGATGGCGCTTGCCCTAACCCTGGCGGCCCAATCACCGCTCTTCGCGCAGGCGAAGGTCGAGCCGGCGGAGGGCTACGCCGCGACCGCCAAGGCGCTCGACGCCTTCGTCCGCGAGCAGGTGGAGGACAAGCGCCTCCCCGCCCTGTCGATCGCGCTGGGACGCTGACACCGTCGCTGAGTTCGCTACTGAACGCCTACACGCTGATCCAGGCCGGGGTGATGACGAGTCTCGTCTACAGGGCGGCACCACCCGTAGCAGTCCCCACCGCGAAACTCGGGGCAATCGGGGACAGCCTGACGGCTGGCATGGCATACGCCATGCTGTCGGGACCGCAGCAGGATCAAGGCTACGTCAGCCAATTCGCGCAACAACTCGGTGTTACCTTCTGGCTACCTCGGATGGTCCCCCCTCTACTTCCGTTTGCTGCCGGAAGAGTTGTCGCGAGTGCCACTCTTCCTGCGGTTGGAAGGCTGTCCTTCAATATTCTGCCGCCGCAGCGAGGCACGGTCCAAGGGGGGCGCGCTGGGCAGATCCCCGTCTCGAACGCAAAGGTACAAAACTACGAGACTGTAGCAAGGAAGTGGAGTAGTTCCAAGGTAGTGGCAGGGGTTTTGCGCTGTTATGTGGTGCCCCGATGCGGAGAACCGAGCCATGTCACCTGGTCGCTACACACCTGACCCGACGGAGGGGATTACGCGTGTGGAAGACCTGCCACCGCCCCGCCTGCAATACCGCTCGCGCGACTATCGCCGCAGACGTTGCCCCTGGTGCGTCCGGGCGTCTTATCGCCACCATATCGGCTGCCGCAAACTCCATGATCTCAGCGACTTGCAGAGCGAGCGTCCTCTCGACTTGGTGGCCATTTACTCCAAGCACCGTTGCCTGTCTTGCGGTCGAACTTTCTCTGCCGATCTCCCCAACCTGGCCCCACCCGGCAGTCACTACACCAACCGGGTCATCGATCTGGCTGTGCGTGTGGTGGTCGAGGACGGACTGCCCTACCGCACAGCCAGTTGGCACCTCTGACGCGACCACAGAGTCTTCGTGCCCTACGCCACCATCCAGAACTGGGTGGAGGTGGCGGGGAAAAAAAGCGGACTTGCGGGCTGAGACCGACTACCTGGATTGGGCTCTGGCTGACTTCTCCGGCTATCTGGTCCTTGATGAGATGTACGACGGCCCCTTCTGCGTTCTGTCGGCTGTGGATGGTCCCAACCAGCGCCGCTTGCTGTACGAGGTGTTGAAACACGACCCGACCCACGAAGACGTCCGCCGTTTCCTGCGTCGGCTCAAGGAAGCCATTGGCGTCCGCAGTGGCCCGGTGCGCGGCGTGACCACGGATGGCTCGGCGCTGTACCCCGAGCCCCTGGCCGAGGTGTTCTCTGATGTCCCGCACCAGATCTGTGAGTTCCATATCCTCGAGGAACTGATCAAGGTGGTGCTCCGGGTTGCCGCCCAGCTGCGCAAGCGAATGGCGGAACAAACGCCGAAATTGCCTCGAGGCCGGCCGCCAAGTGACCCTGAGTCCCAGCGCAAACCCCGCCAGGCCAAGAGGATCGAGCGACGAGCGGCGGAACTGTTCAAGCACCGGCATCTGTTCGTCCGCCATCACCTCAGCCCCGCTCAACGCAGGCAGTCGCAGCACCTGTGCCGAGGCCAACGGCAGTTGCGGGCGGTGCGTCAGATCATGGATGAGGTGTATCGCTCATTCGACCGCCGCTGCCGCACGGACACGGCTTTGGCGAAGTTGGCCCAGTTACGGCAGAAGGTGATCCGCTACCGTAGCCTGGGGCGGAGCCTGGACAAGCTGAAGTCGCCCAACCTGGAGAAGGCGCTGACGTTCTTGGATGACGAGTTACTGGGGGCGACCTCCAACGCCGTGGAACGCAGCAACCGCCGAGTGCGGAAGATGCAGAAAACGGTGTACCGGGTACGAACCAGGGAGGCTCTGCGCGGGCGACTGGCCTTGGATCTGCAACGGGACGAGCATTCGGCAGGTCGCCAGGCAACCACAGACAGCCTTCACGAGGCCCGAGGACTACCGGAATGACTCCACTCCCTTGCTACAGTCTCGAAATAGACGACGAATCGGCTCCCGTCGCGATCCGCGCGAAAGGCGCGGTCGGCGAGGCGTTCGGTGGTCTGGACGGTGTCGCCGATCGGTTCCCAGTTATCGACGGGGATGCCGCCCAGCCGAGACAGTCCCGCCCCAGAAGACCGCGCGGCGATCTTGAACCCGCCGTCGAAGTCCGCCATGTCGTTTTCCTCCGGCTCCCCTCACCAGTCGAGGCCGAGCTTGGCAAGTTCCTCATGAATCCAGGGGAGGTTCCAGACGCGGAACGTACCGTCACGAGCGCCGGAGACGAGCAACTTGCCGTCGGGGCTGAAGGTCAAGGCGGTGACGGCGGCCTCGTGGGCTTGCCAGCGGGCCAGTTCCTTGCCGGTGTTCACGTCGCGAACGCGGATGAGGCCGTCCTCGCCGCCCGTGAAGAGGGTGTCGCCGCCGTCGGCGAGGGCGAAGGCGGAGAGGTGCGAGGTCGGGGCGGTGAGGGCGCGGACGCGGTCGCCTTCGATGTCGAAGACCCAGGCTTTCGTCGTGCCGGGGGCCGGGACGGCGAAGAGGCCGGTCGAGGCAGAGTCATGATCGACTTTTCTGCCGTGGGACAAGGTGGCGAAACATCGGCCTTCGAGTGCCCAACCCACTCGGTTACAGTCTAAAGGTTTGATCGAGAAGGAGCGAACCTTGGAGCCGTCATCCGTGTTCCACAACGCCACGCTATGGAAGTCGGGCGTGAGGAATTGTTTCCCATCGGGGCGAAATGCGGACGAGGGGTCGCCGACATCGTCGAACCGGAACTGCGAATAGCCTTCCCCATTCCGAAGCTTTCCGGTCGTCCTGTCCCAACAGTAGGCACCATTATGACCGTCGCGACCGACGGACCCTCGACTCCAGGATAAACTCCTCGACTCAACCCGGCCGAAGATCAATTCGCCTCGGGACTGCCAGACCAGGCGGTCGTTGATCGCGCCAAGGATACGGAGCTTTGTGAAACCGTCGTCCCTCCAGACTCTATTCCAGTTAACAGCGATGTCTTTAGTATGGTCCGGCGGCTCGAGACGAACTCTCGATTTCCCAAGGGCTGGCTGGATCAAGGTGGCAGGATGCCATTCCAAGACGCATGTCCCTGCCAGGAAACTATTCAATGCGGCGAGAGGCCCGCCTTGCCCGGTGGCGGCGAGCGGTAGAATGGCAAGAGGTGTCAGGGCAAGCTTACCTTTCTCGATATACGCATTCTCACGATAGGGGTCGGATGCCGGCGACCCAACCCATACCTCATCCTCTTGGAACGTGAGAACCGCGCCTGGGGCGTCGAATTCGGTCTGCCGGATGACGAAGTCGTCCTGATCCCGGCGAATGACCCAAACGGTGTCATTGACGATCAATTGGGTTTGACGCCGGTCGAACTCGAGCCGAGTGACGGCACCGCGTATCTGGTAAGTCGAGACGAGTGCGGCCACTTCCCAGACCTGGGCGAACGGCAATCGAACCTGTTTGCCCACAGGGTCGAATGTGTCGCAAGGGCCCTTCTTATCGTCAGTCTCGCCGGTCATACTCACCCCGTGGGTGAGCAAGCGGCCCGATGTCAGCCATAGAATTGGGGCGATCCCTGGGATCGCCTTCAAAGGCCGACAGGAACTGACTTCGTCGATCTGGAGGGCGAGCCGACCTGCCCGCATGTGAGTCGATGCCAGCAAACGATTGTCGGGCGAGAACTCAGCCCCTGGGTAGGATAATGCGTGGGTGATTGCTTCCTCACCTCGCCCCTCGAGTCTGCCGTGCAGCCTCCCGCGCCGACCGTCCCAGAGTCGAATCGTGTCGGGGTCCGTCGCATCGCGATATGCCACCCAGGTAACATCAGCGGACTGCCGCATGACTCCCGAGAATGCGGACCCCGGAAGGTCCACGATACGATTCGTCTTTCTATCCCAATAGAACACTTCGGTCACCCTACTGCCGTCTTTGACGACGTAGACATCTGGCCCTTTATCAAGAGTGAACTTATCTCCGAAGTACAATCGTGGTGGTTTTACTCGGCCTCGTGGGTTGGCCGAGGTCTCGATCGTTAAAAGGTTCCGGCGAAGGCGATCGGGCGGGTTGAACTCGGCCAGCCGCTGTCGGATCTCTTCCTCCCCGCTGCCGGACTCGAATCGCGTAGATACCTCTTTCACCAACCGCACCCCCGAGGAAGTGATCGCCTCGATCGCTTCCTGGCGCACCTCCGGCGTCACCTCGATCTCCGCCGCTTCAACCACACGCGCGATCGCCTCCCAGCGATTCCCCGACAACCGCTCCGATTTCGCCTGCGCAAGCAGCGTGCCGAACAATCGCTGCCGATCGATCCGCGCGGCCGACCGCGACCGCTCGGCCACGATCAGCCCAAGGACTGCCGTCGCCAACAGCCCCACCACCGCCAGTAGCGATGCCGCCGCGATCGCGGGGTTGCGTCGCGCCCATCGCCAAGTCTTCACCACCGACCCCACCGGTCGGGCCTCGATGGGTTCGCCCCGCCCCCACCGCTCCAGATCTTCCGCCAGCGTCAGTGCCGATGCGTACCGTCGCCCCGGCTCCTTCTCCAGGCACTTCAGGCACACCGTCTCGAGATCCCGGTCCACCTTCGCGTTCAGCGATCGGGGGCTGGTCGGGGTTTTCTCCAACACCTGCACCAGCGTGTCCACCACCGTCGGCCCGTCGAACGGTGGTCGCCCGGTCAGGCACTCGTACAGGATCGCCCCCAGCGAGTAGACATCGACCGCCGTCGTCAGATCCTTCTCGGCCCGCGCCTGCTCCGGCGGCATGTAGTTCGGTGTTCCGACCACCGCCCCGGTCTGGGTCAGCCCGGCGTCCGCGTCTGCCCGGCGGGCCAGCCCGAAGTCCGTCACCAGCGGCGTGCCGTTCGTCTCCATCAGCACGTTGCCAGGCTTCAGGTCGCGGTGGAGGATGCCGCGCTGGTGCGCGTGATGCACCGCCCGCGCCACCAGAGCCACCAGCGCCGCCGCCCTCTTTGGGTCGTCCTTTAGTGTCTGCACCGCCCCGGCGAGGCTACCGCCCTCGACGTACTTCATCGTGAAGAAGTGCTGCCCGTCGTGTTCCCCGACCTCATACACGGGCACGATGTTCGGGTGGTCCAGCCCGGCAGACGCTTCGGCCTCCCGGCGGAAGCGTTGGACTTCTTCCGACCCGGCAAAATGGCCCGACAAGATACGCTTCAGCGCCACGACGCGGTTGAGCGACACCTGCCGCGCCCGGTACACGATGCCCATCCCGCCGCGTGCGATCTCACCGAGCAACTCGTAATCCGCGAACGAGACGGGCGCATCGTCCGGCGCGGCCACACCAGGGAGCGTTCGATCCGGGTCGTCGGGAGCCAGAGTAGGCTCTTCCGGGGGCTTCATGGACGTGGACCTCTTTCCGCGGGTTTGGATCGGCTCCAGGCGATTATCCCCCACCCGTCGGCGGGTCGCAAGCATAATCCCTCACCGCTTCACCCCGCTCATCGCCTCCAGCGCCAGGATTAGCGACTGTGTCCCCTTGCGGCCATAGCCCTGCGCCCGCACGCTCTCGTAGAGCTGCTTCGCCAGGGCCAGCCCCGGCAGGCACAGGTGCATCTTCTCCGCCTCGGCGAGGGCGATGCCCATGTCCTTGATGAAGTGTTCGACGTAGAACCCCGGCTCGAAGTCGCCCTTCAGGATGCGCGGCCCCAGCACCTCCAGCGCCTTACTCCCCGCCGCGCCGACCGTCACGGACTTCAGCACCGTCTCGAGGTTCAGCCCCGCCTTGTGGCCGTAGAGCAGTGCCTCGCAGACGGCGACCATGTTCGAGGAGATGAGGATCTGGTTGACCATCTTCGTGTCCTGGCCGGAGCCGGGGCCGCCCTGGTGGATGATCGTCTTGCCCATCGCCTCGAAGATCGGCGTGACGGCGTCCACGGCG
>JANXSH010000897.1 GCA_025356615.1 Planctomycetia bacterium
GGTACGACACGACCAAGTTGGCCATGTCGATGGCCTTGGGGGCCGTCCGCTGCTTCTTGCTGAACTTCTGGTACTGGACCTTGGCCCCGAGATCCTCGAAGTGCTTCTCGATCATCTTCTGCTGCTTGGTCATGCCCTCGGACCCGCTGATACGCGGCCCGATCTTGCAGATCGCCTCGAGGTAGCCCATGACGCGCTTGGCGTCGATCTCGACGACCTTCTCGACGGCCCCCGCACGGTCGGAGGCGAACTCGTCGCGCTTGGGCTTGTCGGAAGAGTCGGCGCTGTTGGATACCAGGTGTAGCATGGCCACCGCGAGCAGGGTGCAGCCCGCGAGCGTGGTCCACCCCAGCCAGCGAAACCGCCGACCGTCCGGCGAGACAGGATCCGACCGCCTTGTCATGAGGATGGCCCCTCGCATCGCGAGATCAGGGGAACGAGCGCGGACACGTCGGCGTCCGCCGGTGATCTAGGCATCATAACGGACTCGGCGAATCGAGGCGAGAGGGGTTTGTTTCGGTCGGGGCCGCGAGTATGCTGTACCCAGTCATGGACGCGCCGCCTTGGCCGCACCGTGGGGTGATCGTATACTTGTGGGAGAGGTCTACGAGCATGCACGTCGAACATGTGGTCCTCGGTTCGCCGATCTCGAATCAATCGTCCAATCTGGTGCTTCTGACGGCGTGGAAGACCGCCGTCAAAGCGGAAGCCACGAAGGCGTGGACGAAGCCCCCATTGACGGGAAAGCTGAAGGCGATCATCATCAACTTTCACTTGGGCGAGACACCTACCGTCGATGTGGACAACATGTCGAAGCCCATCCTCGACATGATGAACAAGCTCGTCTACGACGACGACCGGCAGATCAGACAAGCCGAGATCGTGCATGTGCGAATCGACACGCCGATGATTTTCGCTGGTGCGGCCAAGATGATCGCGGACGCCGTGCAAGTGGGCCTGCCGTTCGTGTATGTCCGAATCGAAGAGCCTGTGGACCCCTATCCCCTACCCAAGTGATGCCATGAATTTCGACAAAGAGTTAGAACGTCTGGCAGGTCTCTACACGAGTCAAGGGTATCAGGTCATCATCAGGCCAAAGCCGGAGGATCTGCCGCCCTTCGCCCGAGATTTCGAGATCGAGATCGTGGCCCGAAGGGTCGCGACAGGCGTCCTGGTGACGGTCAAGAAGGACCGCATTCAATTTGCCGCCGATCCCAATATACCCCGGTATGCGGAGGTCACGGGTTCGCAACCGGGATGGAGGTACGACTTCGCTCTTTTGGAAGCCGAAGATCCAGCACTGCGAGCGTTCCCGAACGCCAAGGAACTCTCCGACGCGGACATCGACAAAGGGTTGGTCGAGGCCGAGCAGTTGATCCAGACGGGGTATGTGCGTCCGGCGGTGATTACGGCCTGGGCCGGGTTGGAGGCGGCGATGCGCAAGCGGCTCCGGTCATTGGGAGAGCAGGCCAAGCCGGGGAAGGCACCGAGCGAGATGGTGGCCGAACTCCATTCGGGTGGTCCGCTCTCCGTCGAGGAGAATTCGCGACTCGAGAGGATCTATCTGCTGCGGAACGAGATCGTTCACGGGTTCGCCGCCCCGAACGTGGAGGCGGGCGATGTCCGCTTCCTCGTCGATACGGGTCGGCGTCTCCTCGAGGAATCGCAGCCCGCGAAGCAGTCCGCGTGAGGAGGCAGAGGATTCCCGCATGCACGACCACGAAATCCAGCAACACCTCAGCCAGATCGCCACGCACTGGACCATGCTCCGGCAGGCCCACGGCGGCGAGGCCGACGAAGCCGTCGCCGCCCGGCAGGCGCTCATGGAGCGCTACTGCGGCGCGGTGTTCCGCTACCTCCTCCGCGCGGTGCGCGACCCGTCGGTCGCCGAAGACCTCACACAGGACTTCGCCCTGCGCTTCATCCAGGGACGATTCGAGCGGGCCGACCGCGAGCGCGGGCGATTCCGCGACTATGTGCGCGGGTCGCTGTTCCGGCTCGTGCAGGACCACTACCGCGAGAAGGCGCGCGGCCCGCGTGCGGTCTCGCTCGACCACGACCCCGTCGGGCACGACGAGGAGGCGGCGGCCGACCAGGCGTTCCGCGAGAGTTGGCGGCAAGAACTCCTCGCCCGCGCCTGGCGCGCCCTCGAGCAGGAGGCCGGCCAGCCGTATTTCGCCGTGCTGCGCCTCCGAGCCGACCAGCCCGAGTTGACCGGCACCCGGATGGCGGAGTTGCTCTCCGGGCGATTGGGGCGAGATATTTCCGCGTCGAACCTGCGGCAGTTGTTGCACCGCGCCCGCGAGCGCTTCGCCGAGCTGCTCCTCGACGACATCCGCCAATCGCTCGAGGGGGCATCGCTCGATCGCGTCGCCGAGGAACTCGCGGAGTTGAACTTGCTGAAGTATTGCAAGGACACGCTGGCGAAACGGCAGGAGTGGTGAATGTAGCACCTTGACGGCTGAACGACGTTAAGGGGCCTTGGAAGGCATCGAGAGTCCCCCTCAGCTGATTCTCTCGCGGAGCTTCTTGGCCATTCCCACCCGCCGAATGAAGGCGTGACGCCGCCCGGAAACGCCCCCTCGGCACCTGTCCTTTAATACGGAATGCTTTCCCTGTACTTCTTCGCCTCGGCGATTTCGTCGCGGACCTTCTTGGCCAACCCCGGCTCCGGGAGCAGGGTGATGATGGCCTTGAGCGCGTTGTCCTTACGCGCGATCCTGGCGTCCTTGATGGCCTTGTGTAGCGGTGCGCTTAGTGGCTTCATGCCGGCGAAGTCGTTCGCGCGGTCGAGTTTCGTCAACTTCGAAGCGAATTCGCGACCGATGTATAGGAGCGAGCGGAGGGCAAGTTCGGCGTCGTCCAGGTCGTCCTTACTGCGCAAGTCGATCCGGGCGCTCAGCGTGAACATATTCTTGACATCGAGCCGGAGGATCCCGGATTTGGCAGCCCATAAGGGTTTCAAGGCCAGCATGGCGACTCCGAGTTCGGCCGTTTCGAACATCCGATCCGCGTCGTCTTTTTCGTCTGCGGGCTTCTCCTCGCCGCGTACGAGAACGGATTTCTCCTCCGCCCCGCAGGACACTTGTTCCTCGCTCGGTTCAAGGGGTGCGGTGGGAGGGCGCTTCCTGGTGATGAGACTTCGCAGTTGCTTGCCGTCCGCAGCCATGACCAGCGAATGATTGGACACTATCGCCAGCGCCACGGCCATCTCGGCGGTGAGCTTGCTCTTGCCCTCGAGCATCGCCTCTATTGCGGCGATATCGCCTTGCAGGAATGTGTTCTTGTCGAGCGGACACCAGCCCTGCGTCCAGTCGCCCCGCTCGCCGGCGTAATAGATCGTCTTATCTCCGACCTTCTTCTTGTTGATAGTCGGCTTGCGGGGTGCGTCGCCGGCCTCGTCCCTGAATGCTACGAATGAGGTTACGGCTCGCAGCGTCTCCTTCAAGTTCTCGCGAATCTTGTCCGCGTCATAGACTTTGATGGTGCGGACGATCTGGACAGACCCAGCGCGGCCCATCGCCATGGTCAAGCGATCGATGCCGTAGGCCGTTACATGCAGTTCTTCCTCGACCCTCTTGGGCCAGTCTCCAAGGACCGTCTTGGCCAGTTCGTCCGCCGTGAAATCGGCCAGCCGGAAGGTGACGAAGAGGGCGCAGTCGCCCGAAATCAGTTTCTGTTCCCATGTCGCCGGCTCGGGGGCTGACCCCGCCTGGCCGCGCGCGGCGAAGTCGGCGGGTAGGCACAGGACCTCAGCCACGAGGGCCAGGCAGAGCGAGGCGGGCATCATGGGACGCAACATGGAGGTCTCCTGTAAGCGGGGCGGGATGCGACGGATAGAGCGTAGTCGGGGGCGAGAGGATTAACAAGAGGGATATCGGCCTCGTCACGGCTTCCTCTTCGTCACGAACCTCCGCACCGCGTCACTAAACGCCACCGGCTGCTCCATGTTCGACAAGTGCCCCGCCCCCTCGAGGATGACGAGTTTCGCCCCGGCGATGCCCTTCGCCATGCTCTCGGCCATTGCTGGCGGCGTCAGCACGTC
>JANXSH010000913.1 GCA_025356615.1 Planctomycetia bacterium
CGCGCGGTTGAGAGTGGCACGGGAGGAAAGGAAGCCCGACGCGCCAGCGAGGGAAACAGGCACTTCCTCAGCCGTGCTTTCCCTCCCTCGCTGGCGCGTCGGGCTTTCTCACACCGGCCATTGCCATCCGCGTCCAGTATAGCTGTATTTTGGCCTATTGTCGAAGAAGTCTGATTGCGACTCCGACCTCACTTCGTCGGCGTCGGCGGTGGCAGCGTCGGCAACGCCATGTGGGGATTCACCCCCAGAGGCCCGACCGGCACGCCCGGCCTGTTGCTGGGCGGCAACACCATCGAGGCGTTGCCCTCGCGGATGATCCCGTTGCTCGCGGCGAGCGTCACGAGGTTGTCGGAGAAGATCGGCCCCTTCGCGGTGGGTGCCTTGAAGGCGGTCCGCAGGCGGAGCTTGCTCATCCCCTCGTTGTACTTCGTCAGCGGGAGGAAGACCGTGTATCCTTCGCCGAGGAAGTCCTTCTTCGCGAGACGCTTCAGCGTTTCGGGGTCCACTTCGATGTGGTCGATCATGACCGCCTTGCCCGACGACTCGTCGATGACGGAGACCCCGAGGGCACCGGAGCAGAGTTTCGGGAAGTCGAGTTGCTCCCCGAAGAAGTAGATCCGACCCGCCAGGCCGACCAGCGGTTGACCGCCCCGCTGCGTGTCGGGGACGGTCATGATGCTGTTCTGCCACACGCAGACCATCTGGTTCGCGCAGAGTTCGGTCGGCTTCTCGGTCATCCAGAAGCCGCCGCCCTGCGTCGTGACACAACCCATTGCCAGGGCCGCGACGAGCGGGAGGGCGAGGAAGCCGACCCGCGTCGAGACCCGACGGATCAGGGAGATCGCCGGAAAAATCGCCATCGCTCGGACTCCTTTTGATCGCTAGACGCCTGGGAAGTTGCCGGGTCGGACGTCGGCACGGATACGGGCGGCAGTCTGAGGCTCGCCAGAGGACGTTCCGCCGCGGAGGTGGTGGAGACCGCCGGGGCGGAACCCGGAGTCGGTATCACTGCCCCGCCGGGCAGGGGTGTGGGCGTGTCCGACGGGCGAGGCGTTGGCAAAGTCTGCTCCGGGATGGCCGGGACGATCGGGACGACGCAAGCCCCCGGCATCACCGGTCCGGGCATGGCCCCGTCTAAGCGACCGGGATCGGAGGCCGGGTTTACCGCCCCGACCGGCGG
Source organism: Planctomycetia bacterium (assembly GCA_025356615.1). GTDB lineage: Bacteria > Planctomycetota > Planctomycetia > Gemmatales > Gemmataceae > JANXSH01. The sequence continues at coordinate 1,181 of JANXSH010000913.1, forward strand.
CGCGGGGAACAGGGGGAGCATGCCCGACGACCCCTGCGTCTTGACCACATCGGAGAGAATCCAGTCCATACGACGGCCTTCCATCGCCAGGATGCGTTCCGCGTCGAATCGGTTGCGGATGATGTGGGGCGTCAGGATGATGAGCAGTTCCTGCTTGCGCTTGATCTGCGTCCGGTAGCGGAAGGCCGAACCCACCCAGGGCAGGTCGCCCAACCAGGGAACCTTGTTCTCGGACTTCGCGTCGCTCCGCGTGATCAATCCGCCGATCGCGACCGTCTCGCCGTCGCGGGCCACCACGGTCGTATCGACGACCTGCTGGTTGAACACCGGGGCCAGAATCCCGTTGCCCAAACTCAGCGGGGTCGGTGCCACGCTCGACACCGAGGGCGTGACGCGCATCGTCACTTTGCCGTCGGGGCTGATCTTCGGCACGACGTTCAGGATCACGCCGACGGGGCGGTAGACGACGGGCGTGCTGACGATGCCCGTTCCGGTGATGTTGCTCCCCTGGACCGTCGGGACATCCTGGCCGACCGCGATCTGGGCGGCCTGGTTGTCTAGCGTCATGACCTGGGGGCGGGATAGGACATCCACCCGGCCCTGCGTCTTGAGCGCCCGGATGAGCAGGTTGAACGAGTCCGAGCCGGCCGAGAAGACGAACCCGCCGATCCCGGAGTTCGGCGAGACGCGGCCCACGCCGAGGCTGCTGAGGCCCTGATACCCCACGGTGCCGGGGCTGACGGCGACGTTCTGCCCCAGGCCGAGGAGCGGGTTGTTGAAGTTGAAGTTCGGTGCGGAGACGGGGTTGATCGTGTTGCTCACGGTCACGCCTGGGGCGACATACGCCCCCGAGCCGAGCGTCGTCGCCGTGTTGGTGAAGCTGCTCGTCCCAGCGCCGAACAGGCCGGCGGCGGGGAAGATGCTCCGCTGGAACAGTACGGGGGATTGCAGGCCGATTTCCATGCCGAACTCTTCGGTCCCCGTCAGGTCCACCTCGGCGATCAGCACCTGGATCATGACTTGGGGCAACTCGGCGTCGAGTTCGGCCACCAGGCGCATGATGTCGGGATAGTACCGGGGCGTCGCGCTGATGAGCAGCTTGTTCGTGATCGGCTCGGGCACGACGACGACTTCGCGCTCCAGGTCCTGGAACTGCGACAACTGGCCCGCGTTGCGCACCACCGTGAGCGACTGCGTCAAGAAGGCGTTCAGCGCGGTGGCGACATCGGCGGCATTCGTGTTCTTCAGGGTGTAGACATCGCTGCGGCGGGTCTGCACGTCGGCGTCGTCCAGCCGAGTGATGAGCGCCTCGATGATATCGAGGTCGTTCCGGCTGCCAGCGACGATGATGCTGTTGGTACGCGGATCGACCGTAAGGCGGAGGTCGATCAGCGGCGTGCCGTCCGGGGTGAGATTACCGAGCGTCAGCGTCAGAGGCCGCAGGCCGCCGCCGCCGAGCAGGGCACTCGTGCCGGGGTTGGCCCCCTGACCGCCCGGCAGACCGGGGAATCCGCCGCCGCCGCCGGGCTGGGCGGTGACCTGCCCCGTGCCCGCCCCCGAGCCGGTGCCCAGAAACAGTTGCTGGAGCGTGGCCGCCGTCAGACCGGCGTCGGCCTTCTTCAGGGTGAAGATGTTGATCTCGGCCCGTGCGTTGGGCGGCGTGTCCAGTTCCTTGATGAGCGTGAGGATCAAGTCCATCGCCTTGGTCGGTGCCGAGACGATGATGTTGTTCGTCCGCACGTCGCCGATGAGGCGGATGTCGTCCAGGTAGCCGGACTCGACGGTCTTGCCGTCCTTCAGAGCGCTGATGAATCGCAGCGACGTGTACTTCACGAACGAGCCTGTCGCCCCGATGGCACCCGCATTCGCACCCGTGCCGGCCCCCGTCGCTCCACCGCCACCTCCGGGGAATCCGCCGCCACCAGGGAGACCGCCTCCTCCAGGGAGACCGCCGCCACCTGGGAAGCCGCCCTGCGCTCCTCCTTGCGCTCCTCCCTGCGTCGGCAGGCCGGGCGCGCCGGGCTGCCGCTGCTGCTGCTGACCGCCGACGTTCGGGACGACGCCCGTCCCGCCGCCGGCCGCGCCCTGGACGCCCTGCGTGATGGCGCGCTGGATGATGCTCGCGATCTCGTCCGGCAGGCCGAACTTCACCGGCACGATGCGGATGTCGTTGGTCGAGATCGACACGGTCTCGTCGATCCGTTTGATAATCTCGGTAATGTCCGCGAGGTCCGCCGGCGGTGCCCCGATGAACACGGTGTTCGTCGCCTCGTCGTAGGAGACGCGAACCTGCGTGATCGCCGTGGTCTCGTTGGCGAATCGGTTCGCGTAGATGTTGCTGATGAGGCTGGCCACGCGGACCGCCGGTGCCTTCTTCAGCGGGAAGGGCGTCAGCTTGGAGATCACCGGCGTCGGCTTGTCGAAATCGGCGATCTGCTTGAGGATCTCCTCGATGCGGGCACGCGGTGCCGCCACCAGGATCGAGTTGAACCGGGGGTAGGGCAGTAGGACGACGCTCGCGAGTTGCTCCACCGTCTGGCCCTGCGGGCCGGGCCGCGTCACCGTCGTCTGTCGGGTCGTGCCCGAGGGGCCGATGACGACCCGGCGGTAGAACTCGGTCAGGTAGCTGCTGATGAACGACGCATCGCCGTGGAGAATCGGCACGAGCTTGATCTCGTAGTCTCCCGCGACGCCGATTTTGATCAACGCTGCGATGATCGTCTCGATCGCCGCGACATCCGCAGCGTTGTTCGCGCTGATGATGACGACGCCTAGCTCCGGGAGGGCCTCGATGTTCACGTTGGAACGCGGGGCCACGATCGCGCCGCCGGTGCCGAAGTCGATCGGCGTGCCCTTGGTGTCCTTCGGATCCCTGGGATCCTTGGGTTCTTTCTCTTGGTAGCGAACCGGGATGATGGAGTCGGAGGTGATCGTCGAGGTGGTGGTTCCGGCTGTCCCGGAGGCCGGGGCCCGTTGGCCGGGGGTCCCTGTGTGATTGGCGTTGACTACTTCAGTCGATTCATCGTGTTGCGGGTCGAAGAAGCCGGACGGAGAAGGGTCATCCTTGACCCGTTGTGCGAAAAAATCGCGTCTCCCGTAGTCGCCCGGCTCTCGGGCATCACTCGTGCCCCCAGGCCGCCCGCCACCTCCGGGGCGTCCGCCGCCACCTTGCCGTCCGCCGCCACCCATGCCTTGGACCGGGGTGAACCCGCCGCCGTTGGTCCCGAAGGAGGGAGCGCCGCCCTGGGGCGCGTTGCCGAAGCCACCGCCCGTCGTCGGCCGGCGAACGGCCTTGCCCTGGATGGCGTCGATGGCCTGCTGGACGATGTTGGGGTCGATGCCCTTGATCGAGACGACTTTGACGATTCGCGTGGCGGTCCGCGAGGCGTCGTCGATCTCCTCGACCATCTTCTTGATGTCCTTGTACAGCCCCTCGGAGGTGGCAACGATCAGACTGTTCGTCCGGTCATCGACCCCGACGGACAGCGTCGGGGGCGGGCGATTCGCCTGGCTTTGCGCCGCCTGGATCTGGGCGAAGAAACCACCCCGCACGGGGGTCGTCGCGCCGCTCTGCTCCTTGTAGACATCCTTGATCCAGTTCGCAATGTCCGTGGCACTGGCGTACTTGACCGTGATGCGGTAGGTGCGAATCTGGCCGCGCGGGTCGGCCTCGTCGGGGTCGAAGGCGTCGAACAGCATCTTCTTGATGTCCAGCAAATCGAGCGGGGTCGCCCGGACGAGCAGGGAGTTCGTCGCCGGGTAGGCCACGACGCGGATGCGGTTGGCCTCCGGGTTGGCCGGGGCCGCCGCGGCACCGAACATGCCACCGAATGGGCCACCTCGACCGGGGAAGCCACCCGCCGCCGGTGGCGCGTTCGTCTTCGTCCCGTTGAACGCCTCGTCGAGAGCCTTGGCGACCTCGGTTGCGTTGGCGTTCTTGAGCTTCAACACGGTGAAATCACCCTTGCCCGGATACTTGGTGTACAGTTTGATGAGTGAACCCATGAGCGCGAGCGCCTCGGGGTCGTCACTCGAGATCAGGAGCCGATTCCCAGAGGGGAAGATGCGGACGGGCTTGTCCACGCTGCCGGGGCGATCGTCCTTCGCCGGTTTCTTGGTGTCGCGCGGATCGACCAGACCGCCATCGTCGTCCTTGAGCGAAACGGGCAACGCCTTGTCGAAGGAGCGAGGAGCGATGACGGGGTCTTCGAGATCCCTCTTGGGGGACTTCAGTTTCTCGCCCTCGTTTCTGCCCTTCGGCTTGTCGGCCTTCTTTTCTTCGCGGTCCGGGGAGAAGACATCGACCGGATTCTTGCGCATCTTGCTCAGGACGCGGGCCAACTCCTCGGCGAGCAGCGTCGCGTTGCCGCTCTCGAGGTTGACGATCCGCGACCGGCCGCCCGCGCCGCTCGCGCCGCCGGTGACGGCCCCGATGATCGCCTTGACCTCGGCGATCTGGTCCTCGGTCCCCCGGACGAGGACGGCGTTCTTCTCCGGGACGGCCTCGACGTAGGGCGCGCCGGACTTCACGTCGCCGAGCATCCCGGTGATCGTCTTGGCCATGTCCGCCGGGTCGCGGTCGCCCGTCGAGATCGTCTCGGCCTTGGGGGCCGCGCCCTTCTCGCCGGTCCCGTCGAGGATCAACTTGGCAATCGTGATCTGGTCTTCCGGCGTGGCGTAGACGAGGATCTTCGAGCCGGCCGTCGAGATGCGGAACGACTGCGACTCCTTGAAGGCGTCCGTGAGGGTCTTGACCACGGCCTCGGCGGTCCCAGTCGGGACGCTGTAGGTCTTCAGTTGCGACGCGCCGACGAGGACCGGCTTGTCGCCTTCGTTGTTCACGTCGATCCGCTTGAGGATGCTCTCCGCTTCGGCGATGCGGTCGGCCGGCCCGACCACCAGGACCGCCTGGGCACGCTCGTTGCTCGTGATGAACGTCGGCTTCTTGCCGACGGGCTGGGCGACGGCCACGGGGGTCGGGCCTTTGGCGTCGGCCGAAGGCTTCGCCTCGCCGAGGAGCAGTTGCCGCAACACGCGCTCGGCCTCGGTCGCCTTGATGTACTTGCACTTGTAGCTGAGTTGGTTGGCCTGTCGGCTATCGGCCTTCTCGATGTCGTCGAGCGTCTTCTTGATGCGGATCAGGTTCGCGACCGTGTCTTGCAGCAGGAGTTGGTTCGACTTCTCGAGCGCGTTGACCTCGCCGAACGGCCCCATCATCTTCTTGACCTCGCCGGTCATCTCGGTGACGTTCAGCGTCTTGAGCGTCATGATGATCTGGACCAACTCGGTGCGCCCGTGCTTGTCGAGTTCTTCGGGCCGGATGCGGGGCAGCAGGATGCCGTCG
>JANXSH010001008.1 GCA_025356615.1 Planctomycetia bacterium
CTTCGACCCGCAACAGTACGCGATCCGCCGTCTCCTCCTGAATCGCCTCGACACGCTCGACGACATCCAGGTATTACAACTCGACTTGCGCCAGCGGCTCCAGACCAAGCGGGGCTTCCCCGGCGCGGAACACATCGTTGACTGGATGACGCTCGACACCTCGGTGAGCCTATTCCCGCAGACGAAACAGAATTTCGGGGAGTCGTACTCGTTCGCCGAGTATCAGTACACCTGGAACATCGGCGATCGCACGACGTTCGAATCGACCGGCTGGTTCGATCCACAGGACCAGGGCGCGAGGGTGTTCACCGCCGGCATGTACTTCAACCGCCCCGACCGGACCTCGTTCTACGTCGGCTACCGCCAGATCGACCCGCTCCAGAGCCGGGTCGTTACCGGGTCCGTGACCTACAACTTCAGCCCGAAGTATTCGATGACGGCGTCCTCGGCGTATGATTTTGGAACCTCGGCGGCCTTAACGGAGTCGATGATCTTCACGCGGATCGGGACCGACCTACAAGTCTCGCTCGGCTTCTCGTACAACTCCTTGCAGAACAACTTCGGCGCGATCGTCCAAATCATTCCTACCCTGATACCGCTCCGGGTCGGTGGGAACCTCATACAGCGATGATTACCCGAGAACGAAGGGATCGAGGATGATGGACGACCCCACTCCCGATGAGCCTGGGGCAATGCCCCGGCGGCCCCGGCGCTCGTGGGCCGCCAAATTCGCGACGGCGTTCCGTGGGCTGAAGCTGGGCGTGCGCGGGCACTCCAGCTTCTCGGTCCACTTCTTCTTCGCGGCCCTGGTGCTGGTGGCCGCGCTGGTCCTCCAGTGCGACCCGACCCAGTGGTGCATCCTGATCGCTTGCATCGGGGGCGTTCTGACGACGGAACTGGTCAACAGCACCGTCGAGACCCTGTTCCGCGGCCTGGATTACGAGACGCGCGAGCGGGCTTGGCCCGCGCTCGACATCTCTGCCGGCGCGGTCTTGTTCGCCAGCTTCACCGCCAGCGTCATCGGGCTAATCATCTTCGTGCCGCGCCTGATAAGTTGCCTGAGCCGGTGAAGGGCGGCTCACGCCTCGGCCAACTCCTCGACCTCTTTCTTTTTCTTCTTCTTGGCGACCTTGTTCTTCCGGGTCTTGGCAGGCGCTTCCGCCTTCGGCTCCTCGGCAGGCGGCTCAGGCTCCAGCTTCTTGGCCGGGAGTAGGTCGTCGAGCAGAGTTCCGGGGGTGACGCCGAGCGACCGCGCCAGTGCGAGCAAGGTGCTGGCGCGGGGGTCGGCCTTCTTGCCCTGTTCGAGCTTGGCGACGAGTGACACGCTCAGGTCGCCGCGCTCGGCGACCTCTTGCTGGGACAGGCCGGACGCTTCGCGCAACGCCTTGATCCGGGCCGACAGGGCGCGGGCCAACTTCTTCATCGGACATCTCCTGAGTAGGGGCGATAAGTCCCATTGTAGCACGATAGTGCTGGCACGCAAGTGATTGATAATCCAGTCGGGAAATGCCGCCTCACGCCTTGCGTCGCAGCAGCCCCGCCCCCGCGAGCCACTCCAGCCCCTCGCCAAACCAGGCGACGATGGCGTCCTCTTGCGAGGCCGCGTCGAGGTCGAAGAAGCCAGCCCGAACCTGCCCGAGGGGGCGTTCCCAGCCCCACCAGGTGTCCCAGCCGCGATGCCGGATGCGCTGCGGGCCGTTGATCGTCGTGCCGAGATCGGCGACCCTCTCGGCGGACAGTTCGACGCACAGGCCCAGGCTGATATCGACGGTCGTCATGAAGACGACGGGCCACAATTCGCCTTCGCCCGGTCGAACGAAGCCGGCGCGGACGTGTCCGACCAGCGTCGGCGTGATCCGCCGGGTCGGCTCGACGGCGTAGCGATCGATGATGTGACGCTCGACCCGCGCCAGCGGGTGGTCGTGGATCAGCGTGCGAATCTGGAGGAAGCGCGCCACCACGGCGGCGTCACTGACCCGGAGGCATTCAGGTAGAAGCATGTAGGGTTCCCGATCGCGTGGACCGTGGGCACGACAGGCATTCTATCCGCCGGACAGCCACGGGGGAGGCCGTTTGGCGAAGAACGCCTCCAACCCCCGGCGGCACTCCTCGGTGAGGCGGGGCGCGGCCGATGCCTGCGCGGCCTCCTCGATCGAGAGCGCCTGGCGCGAGAACCGGGTGAGTAGATCCTTCGTCAGCGCGAGCGCCTTCGGCCCGCCCTCCGCGCAGGCCCGCGCCCAAGCCAGGGCCTGGTCGAGCAGCTTCTCCGCAGGCACCACGAGGTTGACGAATCCCGCCGCGCGAGCGGCCTCGGCGTCGATCAGCTCCCCGGTGAGGAGGAGATGGCGCGCCACGCGCTCGCCGACGTGGCGCATCAGGTGGGGCAACACCATCGCCGCGACGAGGCCGCGCCGCACCTCGGGGTAGCCGAATTTCGCGCCCGGAACACTCACCGCCAGGTCGCACACGCTGACCAGCCCCGCCCCGCCCGCGACGGCGGCCCCGTTGACTGCGGCGATCGTCGGCTTGGGGAGCGTGTAGAGGCGATCGAAGAGCCGAGCGAGACGCAGTGCGTCTTCCCAGACCGGGGTCTCCTGGGCGCTCGCGCCGAGTGAGCCTTGCAACTCCTCCAGGTCCATACCGGCGCAGAAGACCGACCCCGCCCCAGTGAGGATGACCGATCGGACCTTCGGATCGTCGGCAACGCGGTCGATGGCCTTATGGAGTGCGGTTATCAGCGCCCGGCTGAGGGCGTTTCGCTTGTCCGCTCGGTTGATCGTCAGGATTGCCGACTGGTCGCGGATCTCGACGAGCACGAGTTCGCTCATGGGTTGCCTCCTGTCGTCGCATGACGAAGCATGGCGGGGTCTTCCGGCGCGTCGATCGGCATTCGCAAGAGCGCCAGCGCCAGCGTCTTGCCCTGCGTGTCGGAGCGGAGTGTTCAGCGCTTGCGCGCGGCGACCGCCGGTACGTTGGTGGCAACGCCCTTGAGTCGAAGCGCAAAGCCGTCGGTGTGGCGCAGGTCGGCCGACTCCAGCGGCCGCTGGTACTTGGCCACCACCCGGGGCAG
>JANXSH010001014.1 GCA_025356615.1 Planctomycetia bacterium
CTTCGACCCCGGCCACTCCTCCCAAATCGGGAACTTCTCATTCCATCGATCCATAGTCCACTCTACTCGCGATGGTTTCGAGTGGCTTACCGCTGAGACAACTTTCGATCATCCGAACCCATGCCAGCGGATCGTCGTCGGCTGGACTGCCATAGGCCGGCACGACGATGTACGCGAAATCCAATCCGAATCGGGAGGCGGCTTCTCGATGATGGGCACTATCGTCGATGAGAAAATCCGCATCGATCCGGCGAATGTCTTTCCACGGTGACGGCATTTCATCCCAAGAATACGTCTCCTCGAACCACTTCGCCAAGCCGAACGACAACGCCTTATCAACGTAGCGGCGAGGGCTTACGGACCAGAGGCACAATACCGAATCCTGTCGGAGCCGGTCGAGTAGTTCGGCACAACCGGGTCGGAGTTGCCATCCGATCATCGTCGGGCCGTCGATCAATGGCACCCCGAGCGTTTCATCCAGATCGAACGCTATTCGTCGCATCCCAGACTTCCTCACGTCACGGCTTCCCGAACGCCGCCGGCCGGCCCTCGCGTCGCTTGTCGTGTTCGCCTCGATACGTCTTGGTCTTCGGGTCGAGCCAGATCGAGTGGGCGTCTCCCTGCGCATTCACCTTGATGACTTTGTGTCCCATCGCCTCGAGGGCTTCGACCGCCTTCTTGTGCTTGTCGAAGTGGCCCGGCTCCACCTGGAGGCGATCGGGGAACCATTGCATGTGCATGCGCGGCGCGTCGAGTGCCTCGCGTAGGGGCATCTCGAACTCCAGCACGTTCAGCACGACGCACAACACCGTGTTGATGATCGTCCGCCCGCCGGGGCTGCCGGTCACCAGGACGATCCGGCCATCGCGGCAGACGATCACCGGCGTCATGCTCGACAGCATTCGCTTGCCCGGCGCGATCTGGTTCGGCGTCGTGCCGACGAGGCCCGTCTTCGTCGTGACCCCCGGCCGGGGGTTGAAGTCGGTCATCTCGTTGTTGAGCAGGAAGCCCGCCCCGCGCACGACGACCTTCGAGCCGAAGGAGTCCTCCAACGTCGTCGTCGTGCTGACGGCCATCCCCGCCGCGTCGATGACGGAATAGTGCGTCGTGTTCGTCTTCGTGTCGGTCAAAGGGATGTCCTTCGCGATGGCTTCGCTCGGGGTCGCTTTGTTCATCTCGATACCCGCCGCAAGCTTCTTCGCGTACTCCTTGGAGGTGAGATGCGCGGGAATCTTCACGAAGTCCTGGTCGCCGAGGTGCCTCGCGCGATCGCAATAGCCCCGACGCATCGTCTCGGTCATCAGGTGCAGCGTTCGGGCCGAGAATCGCGGACCCTTGCGCAAGTCGAACGTCTCGAGGATGTTCAGCATCAGCACCAGGCAGACGCCCCCCGACGAGGGCGGCGGCGGGCCGTAGATGTCATACCCGCGATAGGTGCCGTGGATCGGCTCCCGTCCCTTCGCGGTGTACGCCTCCAGATCCTTCCGCGTCACGAGGCCGTCGCCCGCCTTCATCTCCGCGACGAGCAGCTCGGCGGTCTCGCCCTTGTAGAAGCCGTCTGCGCCCTTGGCGGCGATGCGTCGGAGCGTCTTCGCCAACTCTTTTTGGACGAGCCGATCACCGGCGACCCACTTCCCTTTGGTTTTGCCGAAGACGCGCTGGAACTCGGCGAACCTTTTGGAGCGGGCCAGTCCCCCGTTCAGCGACCCCGCGAGGGCGTCATCGACGGCGAACCCCTCCTCGGCGAGTTTCACCGCCGGGCCGACGAGATCCTTCCAGGGCAGCTTGCCGAACTTCGCGTGGGCCATCGCCAGGCCCGCGACCGATCCGGGCACGCCGACGGTCCGGTGGGCCGACCCGGTCCCCTTGGCGAAGAGGTCTTTCGTCGCCGACGCCGGTGCCGTCTCGCGGTAGTCGATGACGACAGGAACGCTCTTCGCGCCGGGCGGGCGGACGAGCATGAACCCGCCGCCGCCGATGTTCCCGGCCTCCGGCCACGTCACCGCCAGCGCGAACCCGACCGCGACGGCGGCATCGACCGCGTTGCCGCCCTTCGCCAAGACCTGCTCGCCGACGCGATCCGCCGGGGGGGAAACGGAGACGACGACCCCGCCCACCTCGGCGGCGAGGGCGGCAGGAGAGAGCAAGAGGAGCAGGAGAAAGGAACGCATGGAAGGTGGTGTCCGTGAGGATGCGAATCCAGAGTTTGTTCTACAGCGTCGGCCCCCGAGCGGTCACTTCGATTCGTTCATGACGTTGGTGACTCCCCAAGCCCATCGGTCGCAACCGATGGGTTTCGCTCTCCCGTTTCTCTCGCGCCGCCATCACCTCAACCCCACCTGACGCATCAGCCGATCCGTCCCCTCGTAGGCCTCGCGAACCCACTCCGCGATGCGCTCGGGTTGGGGCGAATACTCCAGCTCGATGCTGATCGCCCCGTCGATCCCCAGCGCCTTGATTTCCTCGAGGTACGGCACGAAATCGACGACACCTCGGCCCGGCGGCAGGTCGCCGTGGACCTTCCCGTCGCAATCGCTGAGGTGGACGTGGGTCGCCCTCCCCGCGAGGCGTCGCAACTCGGCCGGCGCGACGCGCGAGAGGTGCAGGTGCGAAATGTCGATGTTCGCCTTCACCGCCGGGTGCCCGACCGCGTCGAGGAATCGCACCATCGTATCGACATCGCGCACGAGAGACAGTTGAAACGGCTCCAGTTCGATCGCGATCTCCAACCCGAGTCCGGCCGCATGCTCGGCCAGCCGCGCGACGTTTTCGACGCCCGTCTTCCACTGCTCCGCCGGCGGGATGACCTGGCGCTCCCAGATGTACTCCCCCAGTACGAGCAGGAGGTTCCGCGCCTCCAGTTCGTGGCACAGGTCGAGGTACTTCCGGCAACGGTCGAGGTGGAATCGTTGCACGGACGGGTTGAAGTCGATGAGGCCGACCGCCACGCAGGCGACGCTGATGATCGG
>JANXSH010001019.1 GCA_025356615.1 Planctomycetia bacterium
CTTAGCCCGACGCGCAAGCGAGGGTTTTTGCCTGGCTACCCCAATCCCTCGCTTGCGCGTCGGGCTAATTACTGCGATACTTCCGGGCCGGGGTAATACCAGGGTAAGCCAAGCCGAGTTTTTCCGTAGTCTGTTCGGTCATGATGGTGGGTACAGGCCGATCTACCTCACCATCGCCGGTCGATTCATCTCGTCGAACACCCAGGGAAGGTCCACAGCCTCCATGCGGTCGATCAGGGCATTGGTGCCATGTTCTTGCTTGAAACCCCGTTCCTCGTCGGAAATCGGGACGTGCCACAAGAACGAAACTTTGTCGCCTTCGACCTCGAACATGAACTCCCTGTGCGGCGTGATGATCGGCAGCAGGAAGAAGGCATTTTTCCACGGCGTCCCGGCGACGGCAGGATGCTCCCATGCGACGGAGTGATGCGTGTCCAGGTAGAAATCATCGAATAGTGGGAGCCACGCCATGTCGTGCAAACGTCGGGCATGGCCATCGGTGCATTTCGGGAAATACTGGATCAACTCTCGGCGATGCCATTCCTGCGGGTAATCGGGATCGACCATGCGTTGATCCGACATCCAGTTGGTCACGGTTACTTCGATGTCGCCCGATTTGGTCTCGAGCGTGTACACGAAGATGTCGATCAGGAACCGAGCATTTGGCTTCTTGAAAAGGGCATGGGACGGGAAGACTGATGACGGGGAGCAGCCGAACAACTCTTCGTAGGCATTTGCCCGAACCGCCGTCAGCGCTTTGTGTTTTTCGAGAGACATATTTCACCTACTGATTCGAGTTGCCAGTATCCACATCCGAGCACCAACCATGTAGAGAAACTATCCGACCGCTGCGGAAATCGCCAAGTTCTGCGTGCCTGGAGCGAAGCCGGTTTCTTGATTACGCAATGAACTCCAGTCACAAAGCTTTTGTATCCAAACATGCCAGATCCGGCCCGCCATCGAGAGACTCGTCGGGAATCCCGTACAAAGCGAAGCCCTGAGTGACAACGGATCTCACGGCATCACAGGCAAGGAGATGGAATCGATCAGCACAATGTAATCCATCGGGTTCATCGTTTACTTTCTCGCCAACCTCCCGACAGTCTTCGTCGTGATGATCCACGTCGCATGGAAGTCGTGGAAGATCCCCGCATCGACGCGCGTCCGGTCGTGAATCGGCATGGCGGCCTCCTCTTCGGGCGGTGACTCCCTTCCATTTTATCGCCCCGCGCCAACTTCCGCGAGGCGATCCCCCTTTCTCTTCGTAATCATCTTTCCTTGACGCTCCTTCGCGCGAGCGGTTTGGGGAACTGACTGTTGTTCCGCACGAACACCTAACCCTCGACTACTCCGGCCTCGGCGGGGTCAACACCTCGCGCCAGAATGCGGGAAGCGCTCGCCACGCCGTCTCGTAGGTCGAGGAGAGCGGCACGGGGACGTACTCCTTGTTGGTGAGGAACAGCGGCATCGGCGGCAGCTCGTCGCCGACGGCGACCGGCTCGACGAACGCTCTCGAGCCGGGCGCGGCGACGTAAGACATCAGCAATAACGGCTTATCGGGGTCGAAGCGGAACGGCTCGCCATCGGGGTCTACCGGCTGGCTCAGATCCTCGCGGATGAGCGGGTGCAGCCCCTCGGGGTCGCGCGGCCCTGCCGGGAACAGGTCGATGATGAGCAGGTGGACGCCTCCCTCGAGTACCTCGTTGGCCTTGCGGAGGAACGATTGCAAGCCGTCCGTGCTGTCCTTGTTGCCGGGCGAGACGACCTCGATGAGGGCGATTACGCGGTGATCGCTCCGGTGCCGGATCACGACCCGATTCGCCTTCTTCGCGTAGGTCTCTTCTTCCGTGCGCAGGTGATACTTCGTTCGCGGGGGGGCCGCTTCCAGCGTCATGACCCCGCCACGGGTCGGCGTGAAATTCGCGGGCAACGGGGGTCGCTGGAGCGCCACGACATCCGGCCCCAGTCGTCCGAGGACTTCGTCCGCCTCCGGCTCCACTCGTCCGACGACTTGTTCCGCGAGGGCGTAGTATTCCGAAGGAAGTATCCCGTCGTTCAGCGCGATAGATATCGCCATCCCCCACGCCTGATGGAAGTGGTGGAAGATCCCCGCATCGACGCGCGTCCAGTCGTGAATCGGCATGGTGGTCTCCTGTTCGGTCTGTTACTCGCCTCCATTTTATCACCCAAAACGCCTAACTCGAGTAATCCACATTTGGCGCGGTCAGCACGTCGCGCCAGAAAGCGGGGAGCGCTCGCCACGCCGTCTCGTAGGTCGAGGCGAGCGACACGGGGACGTATTCCTTGGCGGTAAGGAACAGCGGCATCGGCGGCAGTTCGTCGCCGACGGCGACTGGTTCGATGAACGCCTTGCAGCTGGGCGAGGCGACGTAGGACATCAGCAAGAGCGGCTTGTCAGGGTCGAAGCGAAACGGCTCGTCCATCGGCTGCCTCGAGTTCTCCCAGATGAGCGGGTGCAGCCCCTGCGGATCGCACGATCCCGTGGGGAACAAGTCGAGAATGAGTAGATGAATGCCTCCCTCCAACACCTCTTTGGCCTTACGGACGAACGCTTCGAGGCCGTCCGCTCTATCATTGTTGCCCGGCGAGACGACCTCGATGAGGGCGATCACGCGGTGATATCTCCGGTGCCGAATCACGATCCGATTCGCTTTTTTCGCGTAGACCTCTTGCTCGGCGAGGGCATAGTATTCCGAAGGAAGTATCCCGTCGTTCAGCGCGATCTTCATCGTGATGATCCACGTCGCATGGAAGTCGTGGAAGATCCCCGCATCGACGCGCGTCCAGTCGTGAATCGGCATGGTGGTCTCCTTCTAGACACTCAGCGCCTTACGCAGGTGATCTACGTTCTTATGGGAACCGAGCAGGCGAAGGTAGCGGTCATTGCCGGTGTTCTGGATCAGAGCGCCGCGCTCCCAGCGGGCGACGGTCGCATCACCCAGCCCTGTCAAGTCGGCAAACTCGGCACGCGACAGCCCGAGATCCTCGCGAAGCCGGCGGATCTCGGTAGGGGTCATGACGCCGAGATGTCGGCAGACCGCCTCGTGTCGAGCGTCCTGTCCCTCTTTGTCGTAGTATTCGAATTCACAGTGTCCGCAGACACGCAGAGGCAAAGTCGCCGTGATCTGCACGGCTTCCTTGCCATGCCCGTAGTCGAACGTATGCGTAGTCAGTTTCGTGGACACCGCGAGTTCCCCGCATTCAGGGCACTCCAAGAGAGGTTCTTCTTTCCTCTTCGGAGCTGTTGTCTTTTCGGGAGACATGGCTACTACCTTTCGCTATGCGCTGTAGTGAAAACTTCGGCCACAGATGCAGCTTCGTTTCCCCATCCGAATTTTGATGAATACGTTCCAACCGCCGGGCAAGCAGAAGATCAATCGATACGCGATTGCTCCAGGTGGTTTTTGTTGGGGATCTTCTTCCATCGGATGACCTTCCTCGCGCAATCGAATAATCAATTCCCAGGCCGTTTCGTCGTTGAACTGTTGGCCCGGCTCATAGGGATTGTCCACCTCATAGGGTCGCCAGTCATTCGGACTATCGATGATCCGCTTCGTCTCCTGCCGAGCCAAAGACAGGAGATGCGACCGTATCGCGACGAGATCAGAGGCCATGTGTCCTGGCCCCTCGACACCAATGGGATTTCTCAGACGAATGGGGACAAAGTGTAGCTGCTTACGCTCTTTGCATCGGTGCCAATTCGATGGATCATATGATCCACTGTCAGGCAAGTCAAGACATATTGCAGATCATTTGATCCAGCTCCATCCCCGATCACCTTCTTCTCGTTCTCAGCATCCGATCTATTTGTCGCCTCGCGCTAACTTCCGCGAGGCGATTTCGCCCCCGTTCGCTATCATCTCCTTTTGACGCTCCTTCGCACGACGGGAATCAGACTCCATGCCTACCGGCTTCGAGAACCGACTGAGAGGCTGTGAATTATTAGATGTTTGTACAGTAAACAGGTTCAGAATTCGACGTAAGTCATTAAATTTCGACCCATTTTTGACGGGCTACAGTGTACAAATGACTAATTATTCACAGCCTCTGAGTGCAACTCAACG
>JANXSH010001020.1 GCA_025356615.1 Planctomycetia bacterium
TGCCGAAGTGCAAGATCGAGTGGGATGGCGGCGTCATCCAACCGGCCGCGATCCTCGACCCGGACCGCAAGGCCGCCGAATACACGGTGTCCATGGGCGGGTCCGTCCGGGTAAATGACCAAGCCGGCCAACGCAAGGCCGTCTCAGACCTGCCGCGAGAACCCTTCCGGCTTACCGTCGTCGATCTGAGCGGAACCAAGGCGACCGACGCGGGACTGGCCAACTTCGCGGGCTGCAAGAACCTGCAAATCCTGCACTTGGTCCGAACCCAGGTTGGCGATGCGGGGGTGGCCCACCTCGTGGAGTGCAAGACCCTGACGGACCTCGCCCTGCTGAACACGAAGGTCACCGCCGCCAGGGTCGAGGAATTGAAGAAGGAGTTGCCGAATTGCAGGATCGCCTGGGCCAGCGAGCCGAAGGCGGTCAGCGACCCCGACCGCAAGGCCGCCGAATACACGGTGTCCGTGTCCGTCGGCGGGGCGGTCCGAGTGAACGGGCTGGACCGCGACATCAGGGCGGTCGCCGACCTGCCCAAAGAGGCGTTCCGGTTGACGTTCGTCAACCTGGGCAACTCGCGGCAGGTGACTGACGGGAGTCTGGTGCCCTTCGAAGGCTGCAAGAGCCTGACCGTCATTCACTTGTTCGAGACGCGAGTGGGCGATGCAGGACTGGTCAACTTCGCAGGCTGCAAGGATCTGACGTACCTCGACCTGGGCCGTACACAGGTGGGCGATGCCGGAATGGCCCACCTCAAAAGCTGCACGAAACTGACGGGCCTCCACGTAGATAAAACGAAGGTGGGCGACGTGGGAATGGCCCAACTCAAGGGCTGCACGAACCTAACGAGACTCACCCTATTCGGCACTCAGGTGGGCGACGCGGGCTTGGCCCACCTCCAGGACTGCAAGAACCTGACGTACCTCAATCTGGATAAGACGATGGTCGGCGACGCGGGCCTGGCTCACCTCGAGGGCTGCAAGAGCCTGACCGAACTCCAGTTGCGGGGCACGAAGGTCACCGCCGCGAAGGTCGAGGAGCTGAAGAAGGCGCTGCCGAAGTGCAAGATCGAATGGGACGGCGAGGCGAAGGGGAAATGAGGGGGCGGCGTGGGACGGGGTCGCCTATCGACCCCATCGGAGTCGGCGAAGCACTGGCAACATCGGCGCGGTCCTGGTAAAGTCTTCACTTGCCCTCTTGGAGAAAAGGCGATGGCAACCGCAACGATCCCGGTGAGCGTCACCATCCGACCCGAAGCGCTCCTCCTGGCGGACGAACTCGGCATGCGCGAGCCGATGGAGCGGATGATCGAGCAGATGAAGGCGATGGCCCCGGAACTGATGCGCATCGATGTCGAAGTCGAGATCCACCCGGAAGACCCGACGTTCCCGCACTTGATCGCCATCGACGGCGTCGAGCCACAGAGCGCGCGTCCGCCGACCGACCTCAGCCTCCTCCATGCGTATCGCCAATGGGTCAGCGCGACGTTCCCTACCGAAGTCTGGAACAACTTCATCTTTGGCATCTTCCCGCGAGGATGAAATGAGAGGCAGAGAGTTCCTGAAGTCGGCCCAAGACCTGCTCGCGGTGGGCGGCGAACCCAACTGGCGCTCGGCGCTGGGTCGCGCCTGTTACGCGCTGGTCCACGAGGGGGCGGAGACCTTGCTTCGGTGGGGCTTCCCCAAACCCCCCGGCGAGCAAATCCATCGCTGGTGTGAGGGAGACTTATCAGGCGAGGTGGAACGTCTTGTCGGCGAAGCTTCGTTAGCTTGTCGAATCAGATGGCGATCCCGAACTCCAGGGTGAAAGCACGACAGCCTCACACACACCAGTCTTCGGAGACCACTCCAGGGATGCGATCGAAATCACGCCGATTGCGAGTGACGACGATCGAGTTGTTTTCGATGGCGATGGCTGCGATCCGTAGGTCCATCGATCCAACATTAAGGCGTAACGAGCGAAAATCCTCGAACCTCGCAATGGCCGATTCGGTGAACGACCGAGTAGGGAAGCGACTCCAGATCGGCAACAGCCGTGTCACGAGCATGTCGTAGGCGGAGGCGAGTTGTCTGCGATCGTGGGCGCGCGACAAGGCAGCCTGAAACCCCTGCATTTGCTCCTGGATAGAGATTACGGAAACGGAGATGTCCGCGATCGGATGACGGTTGACATTCTGAAGTATCAGAGCGTGTCCCTGTTGCAGCAACGAAAGTATGTCCGTGTCCAGCAAGAACATACTTATCGCCCTACCTCATCTTCTCGCAGGCGATTCTCTGCGATGGCTTCTTGTAAAGTTTGGAAGAACCAATCATCTTTGGGAAGGGAGTCGAGTGATAATGGAGTTTGGGCGGAGGCTTCCGCCCCATTAGGAAGGGTAATCGTCGTGACGCGAATTCCCCTTTCGATTCGCTCCGCGATCAGCCTCGAGAGATGTTGGGTGGCCTCCGCCTCCGTTGCCCCTTCCACGAACAGGGTGAAAGGGGATCCGGCGTGAGCTCGAAACCTCCCTTTGTCGATCGGTTCGATGAGAATCGGAAATTGCATGGGACCACACCCTCGATTCAGCTTCCACTTCTCTAGTGTAACTGGAGTGATGGAGATCTTTCAAGGTATTCCCCACGACATGCGTATCAAAACGTACTCCCTCCATTCGACGAAATGGGTGTCGCCTGCCAGCGGCCAACTACGCGATGAATGCCGTAACCCATGCTTTCGCTTCGGGTTAAATACGAACTCGACTGGCTACATACTTGTGAAATCGTCATCAAGACCGTTTAGCTCGACCCACGGAGCGACTCATGGAACCGGCGACGCCTCGAGACCTGTGCAATGCCCTCGCCCGCAGCAACCTCCACCCGCCCGACGAGGTCCGCGCGCTGCTGAAGCGTTTCGAGGAAGAGCAAGCCACATCCCGCGAGGAGGTCGTCTCCTTCGCGCGATGGCTCATGGCGCGGGGGAAACTCAGCGACTTCCAGAGCGCGTTACTCCTCAAAGGCCGCTGGGAGCGCTTGAAGGTCGATGACTACGTCCTCGTCGATCGCATCGGCCAGGGCCGGCTGGCGGGCGTCTACGAGGCACGCCACCGGCTCGGCCAGCGCGTCGCCGTCAAGATCCTGCCGCCCTCGAAGGTCGGCGACCCGCAGATATTCGGGCGCTTCCAGCGCGAGACGCGGCTCGCTCGCAAACTGAAGCACCCCAACGTCGTCCGCACCTTCCAGTCGGGCGAGGCCAACGGCCTGCACTACCTCGTCATGGAATACCTCGACGGCGAAACGCTCGAGGATGTGTTGAAACGCCGCAAACGCCTGCCGGCGCAGGAGGCGGTCCGGTTGATCCATCAGGCGCTGCTCGGGCTGCAACACTTGCACGAAGAGGGCATGGTCCACCGCGACCTCACCCCGGTCAACTTGATGCTCGTCCCGACCCGCCTGCCGGGCAGGCCGGACACGACGGAACACTCGACGGTCAAGCTGCTCGAGATCGGCCTGGGCCGGGCGCTGTTCGACGAGGGCGACCCGGCGGTCGGCGCGCACGACGAGAACCTGACGGCGGCCGGCGACCTCCTAGGCACGCCGGACTACATGGCCCCGGAGCAGGCGCGCGACGCCCACGCCGCCGATATCCGCTGCGACATCTACGCGCTGGGCTGCGTGCTGTACCACGCCCTGACCGGGCAGGTGCCGTTCCCGGACAAGAACATGGTCCAGAAGATGGTCAAACATGCAACGGAGATCCCGAAACGGCTCGCCGCCTCGCGCCCGGAGTTGCCCGAAGGACTGCAAGCGATCCTCGATTGGATGATGGCCAAAGATCCGGCCCAGCGCTACCCGACCCCGGACCGGGCCGCCCAGGCGCTCCAGGTGTTCTTGCTGGCGGGGGAGGAGCCGGCCCGGCCGCTCGAGGCCGACGCCGACATGGCGGCCTACCTGCGCTGGTTGCAGGCGCGGGACGCGCTCGTGGCGACTGCGGTCCCGGTGGCGATGCCGGTGATCGAGGTCGAGCGGGTCGCCGTTCCCGCGACCGACACCGAGCGCGTCATGGGCCTGACGATCCGCGAATGGACGCTGATG
>JANXSH010001079.1 GCA_025356615.1 Planctomycetia bacterium
CGTTGAGGTCGCCGAGGTGGTTCTTGCCGAACTGCCCCGTGGCGTACCCCATGTCTTTGAGCGCGGTGGCCATCGTGCAAGCCTCGGCGGGCAGCCCGGTCTTGGCCCCGGCCTGGCCGACCGTGGTCATGCCGGTGCGGATCGGCAGTTGGCCGGTGATGAACGCCGCGCGCCCCGCCGTGCAACTGGCCTCGGCGTAGTAATCCGTGAAGATCATGCCTTCCTTGGCGAGCTTGTCGAGGTTCGGCGTCCGCCCGGCCATCATGCCGCGGTGATACGCGCCGATGTTGAACCAGCCGATGTCGTCGCCCATGATGACGACGATGTTCGGCTTCTTGCCGGTCTTCGGCTTCTCGTCGTCCTGGGCCGAGACGAATTCGGAGCGCCCCGTCCCTTCGGAACAGCAGGAGACACCTTCGTTGTCGGCGGGAGGGGCCGCGCCGGTGACTTTCTGGAACACGTTGAGTTTCCCGGACGCCGCGCCGTAGCCGAGCAGCGTGCCGGCCGCCAGGCAGACGCAGGCCAGGATCATTGACTTTCGGGACATGAATACTCCTTCGTTGGAGGGATCGATAGGGTGGACGCCCGTTTGTCGGGATGTCCCGACAGGTCGTCAGCGCTCTCCCAGGGCCATTTATCGCCCGTGAAGTGTGCAAGACTTGTTCTAGGCCATAGAACGAATCGACACAGTCCAATTCCGGCAAAAGATGTGAAGGGTTGAAGAGATGAGCGAGGCGCACGCACCTTCCCAAGTTGAGCCGGCACCCCTCTACTCGCGTGTCGAATCGCGAGACTTCGATGAGATCGCGCTCGCGCTGGCGGGCCTGAACACCGACTTCCGACAACTGAGCGGAGGCGAGTTCCGGGGGGAAGTCGAACTGGTCATGCTCGGTTCGCTCCGAATCATGCGGATCGCCGTGAACCGTGTCATCCAGGCACGCGGGGCGATCGAGGCGGACAAGGCCTGCTTCTCCCTGATCACGCCGACGAACGAGGGGGCGAGCTGGCGCGGCCGTCACCGCAGGCGCGGCGACATCAACGTGAACAGCCCGTCGAGCGAGGTGGACCACCTGAGCAGCCGGGAGTACGACAGCCTCACGATCGTCGCCGACATCGACCACCTACGGTCGGCCGGCGACGCCCTGATGGGGATCGACATCGGACCGTACCTCCGAGGGTCGAACGGACTCGGCCCGACTCCCCAATCGTTCGCCGCCCTGGAAAGCGTAGCCCGGACGATTCTCGACCTGGCACGCTCGAGTTCCGGGTCGCTGGACTCGCCGCGAAGTCGAGCCGTGTTCGAGGAAAACCTGACCAGGAGCTTGTTGAATGCACCGGCGCGTAAGCAGAGCCTCGCCGACGACAGGCCGGTGCCGAACCGGCAGCGTGTCGCCCGACGTGCCGAGGAATTCATGCTGGCGAACTTGCGATCGTCGTTGCTGATGACGAGCCTGTGCGAGGAACTCGACGTGAGTGAGCGGACGCTGCGTTATGCGTTCCACGACCAGTTCGGGGTCAGCCCGCGCGCTTACTTCGAGATGCTGAGGCTGAACGCGATCCGCCACCAGATCGTGGGGACGCGCGGGGCGGTCGGCGTCCAGGAGGTCGCCCGGCAATGGGGCGTCGTCCATCTGGGGAACTTCGCGGCGGACTACCGCCGCCTGTTCGGGGAGGCACCTTCCAAGACCGCCCGACAGGCGCGTGGGACAGGGTGACTCATCGTTCCTGCTCTCGCCGGGACGGCACGCGACGCTTCGCTGGAGTGGGTAGCGATCAGATCGGTTTCGCCTTGGTAAGGCTGTCGCGGAGTTCGATCATGTTCTTGTCACCGACACTAATCAATCCTTCGCGTGGCCGATCGAGGTCCACGATGATGAGCGCTACCACCGTGATCAGCCCGGACAGCGCGACATTGGCGATGACGGCGCGCTTGTCGCCGAGACCGCACCCGTAACCGACGCCCCCCACGGCAACCATCGCGACCATGAACAAGAGCAGCAGCACACTTTCGGGCACATGGTTTTCCAGGGCTGCGGTCCGTTTCTCTTTGATATCGATGACATCGTTGAGGGCCTGAATGAACAGCCCGGTCGGGATCGCCCGTGGATCCTTTTCCGCGCCGGCGACGGCCTGCGCCCAGAGTTGCTCCTGCAATCGGTTAGCCCTGGCGTCCGAGTCTCCTCGAACCCCCGCGTCCCGGCTCACTTCCACGCGGACATCGACATAGCGGCGAAACAGGTCGGCGACTTCGGTCCGATGGGGTTGCGGGAGCATCTGTCCGCGCAGGGAAGCCGTGCCGATCGCGTTGGCCTCATCGACGGCCATTCTTTTCCGCGTATCGAAGCGGCTCACCGCCATCGAGAAGGTGAATCCCAGTAATAGGCCCAGCAGTCCGAGAATTCCTCCTTCGATGGTGCCGATCTGGGACCGGATCGCGTCCCCCGTATCGGCTCGCGTTCGCCGACCGAGACGAAAGCCTGCCTCCGCCGCCACGAGGAGCGCCACGAACAAGCCCGAAACGACAAGGATCTCGGATTGCTGATAGAGAAATTCACCAGTCACGCAGTGCCCCCAATCCCCTCGGGTCTATCAGCCTCGATCGCGTGAGGCCCTTGTAGTGAATGGACGCGGACATTGTAGTGATAAGGAATAGTCATCCGCTCGACACTTTCTCGCACGTCGGCGCTGGAGTATAAAAGTTTAAAAGACCCATTGTGCCGACGGACTCAGGCGAGTATATCCCTGGCCCTCGCAATCGTTCGTTGTGATCCGAAGGTATCTGCGGCGACACGCCGCGAGGGATGGCACATGCCAACGTCTAGCCCAGATGCGACCGGAGGGCTGCGTTCGTGGATCGCACCTGTTGCGCTGGCGCTCGCCCTGGCGGTGGCACAGCCCGGTCGAGCGCAACTGCCCCATTGGGAGGCGGAACCCACCCCCGCGCGATCGACGCAACTACCCCAACCTGAGCCTACACCCACCGCAGTCTCAGCCACATCGCCCGCACAGGTTCCCCTCCCGGTCGGCGTTTCGCAACGCTCCCCGCTGGAGGCGAGTTGGACCAACGGCCTACTCTTCACGTCGCCCGACGACCAGTTCCGGGTCCACGTCGGCGGCAACGCGCAGATCGATTCCACCTGGCTGATCGGCCCCCACAATGTCTTCCTCACCAACGGCGGCAACAGCAACGGCGTGGGGAACTCGTCCGCCACGTTCATCCGCCGGGCGAGACTTCGCGTCGATGGCGACATCTTCGATCAGTTCGACTTCGTCGTCGAGTACAACTTCGCGAACGCCGACAACGACAACGACGGCAGTCAGCCGCCCTCGTTCAGCAACCTCAACGGCAGCCCCGCGCCGGGGAACGTGTGGATGCAGATCCGCGACGTTCCCGTGCTGGGCAACGTCCGCATCGGCTACCAGGTCAAGCCGATCGGCATGTCAAACAACACCGGCCAGACGAACCTCCCGTTCCTCGAACGGCCCGACAACCGGGATGCGTTCTACGGCCCCTTCGACAACGGCTTCGCCATCGGCATCAGCGCCCGCAACCACACCGATTCGGAGAGGATCACCTGGCAGTACGGCGTCTACCGCCCGCTGACGAACGCCTTCGGCGTGGCGTTGAACAAGGGCGTCTACGGCGGGCGGGCGACCGCGCTTCCTTGGTATGAGGACGGCGGCGAGCGCCTGATGCACGTCGGCCTGGGCGTCTGGGCGGGCGAACTGGTCCAGAATCAACTCCGGTTGCGCGCCCGTCCCGGGCTGCGCAACGGGCCGGGCTTCGCCGTGCCGGTCCTGGCCGACACGGGCGAAATTCCCGGCAATCGCCAATGCCTCCTCGCCCCGGAGTTGGCCTTCGTCCTCGGCCCGTGGACTCTCCAGGCCGAGTGGACCGGCCAGTACCTCACCCAGGCCGTCGCGGCCGACGGGCAGCGGCAGGGCACGGCGTTCTTCCAGGGCGGGTACGTCGAGGCGCTCTACTTCCTGACCGGCGAACACCAGGAGTACGACAAGCGTGAGGGCGTGTTCGGCCGGGTCATCCCGAAGACGAACTACCGCTGGAAACGGGGCGCGGCGTGCGAGGGAGGCGGCGCGTGGCAGGTAGGGGCACGCTTCAGCTACCTCGACCTGAACGACAAGGCCATCCAGGGCGGCAAACTCTACGACTGGACGCTCGGGCTGAACTGGTTCCTCAACCCGAACATGAAGCTGCAACTGAACTACGTCCTCGAGAGGCGAGACGCCCCCTCGGAAGCGGTCGGCGGGTGGATCAACGGCGTCGGCGTTCGCGCCGCCTACGACTTCTAATCGACCAGCGGGAATTGCGGTAGGGACTGGCTCACTCGCGCCATCCGGTCGAGGAAGTGAGTCACGCTGATCCGATATGCTCGGGGCGAGTAGGCCGAGCACGCGGTCCGCCGCTCCGACTCGGGTGATCCCTTGCCGACACCGGACGCCGGAGTATCATGGCCCTTGCAACCGGGGACGATTCCACGACGAAATTCACAGGCTTTCTCGCCTGAAGTTGGCCGCTGCCGAAGACGATTCGTGTTCGGCGGTAACGATCCCCGTCGAGTTCGATTCGCTTCTCAACAGGGGATCATGCCGGTGACAAGACGTACCACTCTCATGTCAATGGTCGCTGTCGGACTCGGCATCGCGCTCGGATATGCCGCAGCGTCGGGCCGATTCACACCCAAGGCCGAAGCGTTAGCGGGCGAAAAGGCCAAGGCGTCCGAGAAGGCCACGCCGGACGGACTCGACCGAACGGTCCTGCCGATCCCGGAGCCGAAGCCTAAACTCAGCACCATCCTCGACGCCCGCAACGCGAAGGCCCCGCCTCGTTTCCAGGTCAAGGCCCCGGCGCAGGCTCCGAACGTCCTCATCGTCCTGATCGACGACATGGGCTTCGGCCAGTCCAGCGCCTTCGGGGGGCCGATCCACATGCCCACGCTGGAGAAGATGGCGAAGGGCGGTCTGAAGTACAACAAGTTCCACACCACGGCGCTCTGCTCGCCCACCCGCGCGGCGCTGCTGACGGGCCGCAACCACCACGTCTGCAACATGGGCTCGATCACCGAGACCGCGACCGCCTTCCCCGGCGAGACTGGGCAACGGCCCAACGGCGTCGCGCCGCTGGCCGAGATGCTGCGGCTCAACGGGTACAGCACCGCCGCCTTCGGCAAGTCCCACGAGACCGCCGCCTGGGAGGTCAGCCCGTCCGGCCCGACCGACCGCTGGCCGACCCGCTCCGGATTCGACAAGTTCTACGGCTTCATCGGCGGCGAGGCGAACCAGTGGTCGCCCGCCCTCTACGAGGACATGACCCGGATCGAATTGAAGCCCGATCCGAAGTACCACCTGATGACCGACCTGGCGAACCAGGCGATCAAGTGGACCAACTTCCAGAAATCGCTCACGCCGGACAAGCCGTTCTTCACCTACTTCGCGCCCGGTGCCACGCACGCGCCGCACCACGTCCCGAAGGAGTGGATCGCCAAGTACAAGGGCAAGTTCGACCAGGGCTGGGACAAGGTCCGTGAAGAGACGCTAGCCCGGCAGCTCGAGCTCGGCGTCGTCCCCGAAGGCACCAAGCTCGCCCCCAAGCCCGAGGCCATCAAGGACTGGGCCAAGCTGAGCGCGGACGAGAAGAAGCTGTTCAGCCGGCAGATGGAGATATTCGCCGGCTTCGGCGAATATGCAGACTACGAGGCCGGTCGTCTCGTCCAGGCCATCGAAGACCTGGGCCAGCTGGACGACACGCTCGTCTTCTACATCGTGGGGGACAACGGCGCGAGCGCCGAAGGCACCATGAACGGGTTGTTCAACGAGATGACCTACTTCAACGGCGTGCCCGAAACTGTCCAGGAGATCCTGAAGCACTTCGACGAACTCGGCGGCCCGAACTCCTACGGCCACTACGCGGCCGGCTGGGCCGTGGCGGGGGACACGCCGTTTTCGTGGACCAAGCAGGTCGCCGGCAGTTACGGCGGCACGCGCAACGGCATGGTCATCCATTGGCCCAAGCGGATCACGGCCAAGGGCGAAGTGCGCTCTCAGTGGCATCACGTCATCGACATCGCGCCGACCATCCTCGAAGCGGCCGGCCTGCCCGAACCCAAGTCGGTGAATGGCACGCCCCAGACGCCCATCCAGGGCGTGAGCATGCTGTACACCTTTGCCGACTCCAAGGCGAAAGACCGGCACAAGACGCAATACTTCGAGATCTTCGGCAACCGCGGCATCTACCACGACGGCTGGCTGGCCCACACCGTCCATCGCGCGCCCTGGGAGTCCAAGGTGCGACACCCATTCCTGGAAGACAAGTGGGAACTCTACCACGTCGATGAGGACTTCAGTTCCGCGAACGACGTGGCCGCCAAGAACCCGGAGAAACTCGAGGAACTTCAGGCGCTGTTCCTGAAGGAGGCGATCAAGAACCAGGTACTCCCGCTCGACGATCGCACCCTGGAGCGGACGAACGCCGCCCTCGTCGGGCGACCGGACCTGATGGGCAAGCGCACGTCGCTTACGGTCTACGAGGGCATGGTGGGAATGTCGGAGAACGTCTTTATCAACACCAAGAATCGGTCGCACAGCATCACCGCCGAGGTCGAGATCCCGAAGGGGGGGGCAAACGGGGTACTCATTTCCCAGGCGGGCCGATTCGGGGGCTGGAGCCTGTAC
>JANXSH010001172.1 GCA_025356615.1 Planctomycetia bacterium
ACCGCCAACACGATCGAGGTGATGAAGAGGGCACCGGCCAGCGGGGCCGCCAGGCTCAACCCCCACTCCTGCGAGCGACTGAGACCCGTCACCAGGTCATCGACCGGCGGAGTGACGAAAGCCGCACCGATGGGGAACCGAGCATAGGTCTCGTGAAATGTGGAGAGGAACAAGTGGTGCCCGTCGAGACCGAGCAACAGCATGGTAGCTAGTAGCTCGAGAAAAGTGCTGATGGCCGTGGACGGATTCGGCGACATCGGCCCCAGGAGTTGTCCCATCGCCAACCCCATCTCCTGGCCGAGGTAGTGGCCGGCGACCTGGACGGGGAGGAGGACCAGCCCGAGGGCGTAACCCAGGAACGCGCCGAGGATGGCCTCCCGGACGAGGATCAGGCCACACCCGAGCCAGGACAATTGCGACGCCCGGACGAGCAGCTCGGGGCCAGCGACACCCTCGTGGAGGATGTGGAACAAAGTCAGGGCCAGGACCAACCCGGTCTTGACGGAGCGAGGGGCCTTGGCACCGTCCAAGATGGGGAGTACGGCGACGAAAGCCCCAACGCGGGCCAGGACGAACCCAAAGGTGAGGGCCAATGCGTCGATCACCGGCCGGCCTCCATCGCTCGGACGAACATCCGCATCGTGAAGTGTGTGGCCACCTGCAGGGCGAATGGCAAAGTGAACAAGAGTACCAAGCCCACTACGATCAGGCGAGGCACGAAGCTAAGGGTCTGTTCTTGTATACTGGTAATAGTTTGCAGAATGCTGATGAGTAGACCGATCAACAGGCTCGCGGCCAGCGCGGGCAGTGCCAACAGCATCGCGGTAAACAAGAGGTCGCGACCGATTTCGAGGACTTGACCGACAGGCATGAATGGTCCTTTCTTATCAACCGAAACTAAGGCTGAGCGCTCGGGCCGCCAGGTGCCAGCCATCGGCCAGCACGAACAGTAGCACTTTGAACGGTGCAGAGATGGTCACGGGGGGCATCATCATCATGCCCATGGCGTTGAGAAGGCTGGAGACGACGAGATCGACCAGCAGGAAAGGCATGAAGATGCAAAAGCCCATGATGAACGCCGTCTTCAGTTCGCTGATGACGAACGCGGGAACGAGAACCTCGAAAGGCGTGTCGGACGGCTTCTGCACGTTCTTCATGCCCGCCATATGGATGAACAGCGCGAGGTCTTGTTTGCGCGTCTGTCGGAGCATGAACTTCTTGAGGATGGCCCCGCCCGTCTCGATCGCCTCGCCGCCCTTGATCTTCTTGTCCAAATAGGGCGTCAACGCTTTGGAGTCGATTTCGGTCAGGGTCGGACGCATAACGAACATCGTCATGAAGAGCGAAAGACCCGTAAGGACCATGTTGGGCGGAATGTCCTGAGAAGTCACCGCCCGTCTTACGAACGAAAGAACGATGATGATGCGCGTGAACGGGGTAATACAAACGAGCAGTGCGGGCAGCAGGGCCAGACTACTCAGTACCAGAACCGTTTGCAAAGGGGCGGACAGATTCTCCAACGCCCCCGAGTCGCTGATCCGCGCGGCAATCTGTAAAGGGTCGGACATCATTCGGCTCCTACGAGGTACGAGACGAGGATCAAGCGACCTTGGGGAACGAGAGCGCAGGGGACGATTCGACCGCCCCCGACTCGTCGTCCGCCAACCCGACCTCGAATGGATCGTTAAGGGGTATGAGAACCTTTAGTCCCGAGCCGTCCACCCCCGCCAGAGCGCGCGTCTTTCCCGTCTGGAGGAGGAAGACGGAGCAACGACCGTTGAGTTGCAGCGTCTCGACCACATAGAGTTCGCGTCCCGCCGCCGGGGTCTGGGCGAATGGCCCCAACCAACGCTTTACGCCGAGCAAAGTCAATACACACAAAGCTAAGACGACGACAGTCCCCAGGGCCAGGCGGAGGAGCATGGCCCGAGGAGAGGGGAAGTCTGGAAGGGGCGGGGGAGTGTAGTCGAACGTGTCTTCCCCAGCGGGAGTCTCGCTCGTCGTCGGGTTGACTTGATCTGTAGTCGTCAACCCAGGCAGTAAGGTTCCCGCCCCCGTGGCGATCAAGCCCACGATGCCGAAAACGATCCAACCCGCCCACCGGACCTTGGGGGCGGCTCCAGCGACGGGGGCCATGAGTCCGTTCTCCGTGGGGACACCTGACGGGCCGGAATCGGCTCGGCAGGGAACCATTTGCGGTCGGGACCATATCACCCGGCTCTCGCCAAGTCCATAGGGTCTCGAGCGAAGGAGGAGGCTGCACCCAGAGGAGTATCCCTTCACTCTTGTTTGGTCAAAACGAGCGACAGGACGGGCCGGCGCACGTCGCGATACCGCCACGGCTGCCCGGAGGAGAGGAGCCTTCCTCGCGCCGCGTCCCCCAACTCCGCAGAGTCCGCGAACTCCTGCCGGACCAGTGTCGCCTGATCGACCGCCCTCTTCCAGGCGGTGGCCGCAGGACTGGCGGCCCACACGACCAGCTCCATGCGGTAGTTGGGCCGCTCGAGCAAGGAGACGACCTGGAGGAGTACGTCATTGTGCTTCGCCGTCAGGTAGGGAGCTTCTCTACCCAGAGGCTCGTAGAGATCGACGATCACCTGCCCCGATGGTCGCGGCTGCCGTTCGCAGGGGAATTGCCTTTGGATCTCCTGGACGAATCGCCGGAGATGCTCCTCGTCCCCGTCGAGGACTCGTCTCGGGGGGAGGCCGTCGGGCGACTTGTCCGCCTGGTCGGTCGAACGATCGTAAGCATAGTGGGGGGTCGGCCCCTCCAACGGTATCGGCGTCGAAGAAGTGGAAAACATCCCGGACAGGCCGAACGATCGTCGCGAATCATCGAGAGAATCTCTCGCGTTCTGGAAACTTACCCCGGTCTGGTCTTTGCCCAAGGTGCTAAGGACGATGAACATGGCTAGCAGGATCGTCGCCATGTCCGCGTAGGAGATCATCCACCCCTGCGTGTTGACCTTGCCGCTCACCTTTTTGCTGAACCACATGCGCCCACCCTCTTACGTTTGCGGCGTCAACGATAACAGGACCGTATCGGGTTGGTCGTCGGACTCCGCGCGAACGCCCACCGCCATCCTGCTGGGGTGTATTCCCCCTTGTGTGCTCAGGAAGGTACACAGGTGGACCGCGCGCGAAACGTGGTCGGAATCACGCACCGTGAAGCGGAAGTCATACGGCATGTTGCGAAGATTGTTGGCCAGTGCGATTACGACATGCGACCCAGAGGGCGTAAGTTTGCCATTGGACCCAAACAGGAGGCCGAAGGGGAGTTGGAGGACGTAGGCGTCGCCCAACTTGTCCACCGGCGTACCCGCCAGCGCGAGCAAGACGCCTTCGGTCGTCTCGAGCGACGGATCACGATACAGGGGGGCAAACTCAGCCCCCACGTTAGTTTTCGGCCCCTGGCGAAAGCGTAGACGCCAGACGACAGCGTCTCTCGGGATGTCCTCTGTTTGTTTCGGGCCGGCTACACCCGATCCGCCCTTCCCTTCGACAAAAGAATCGCCGCTCCGGGGAGTCTTCCCACCGGATTCTTTTGTGGAAAAAGTAATGAGCGCGATGAAGAACGCCATCAACAGAGTGACCATGTCACTGTAAGTAACGATCCAACTACTCCCGTGTCCGATCTTGCTGGCGTGCTTACTCGGCCCCTTGCCTCCCTTAACCCCCCGCCCCTTGTGGAGTTCTAGGGGTTTAGCGGGAGGCTCGTCGAACGAGTCCGCTTCTGGAGGTTTTGCGATCGGCATATCTTCCTCCAGCTATCAGCCTGCCAAACGGCCGTCCAATTCGCGTGCCTGGGGCGCGAGAAAGGCTTTGAGCTTGCCCTCCATCGTGCGAGGAGAATCTCCCTCGGTCAGGGCCATTAGTCCCTGGATCATCAACTCGCGGACCATCGTTTCTTCGTTGCTCCGCGTCTCCAATTTCCCGGCGAGTGGCAAAAAGACCATGTTGGCCGCGAACGCCCCGTAGAAGGTCGTGACCATGGCGAGGGCCATTCCCGATCCGATCTGGCTGGGGTCGTCGAGCTTGTTGAGCATTTGGATCAGGCCGATGAGTGTCCCGACCATCCCGAAGGCGGGTAGGGACGCCCCCAACTGGTCGAACATTCGCTTCCCCACGGCGTGCCGTTCTTGGATGCAGCCCAGTTCGATTTGCAATATCTGCTGGATCTTGTCGCGCGGCGTCCCGTCGATCACCATCTCCAAACCGCGAACGAGGAACGGGTCCACGCTGCCGGTGCCTCGCTTCTCGAGTGCCAGCAACCCGTCACGCCGGGCGATGCTGGCGTATTCCGTGAATCGTCGGATCTCCGCGCGCGGGTCGGGAACCTTGTTGAACAAGCATTTCCCGATGACCGAAAAGATGCCCAACACCTTCCGGGGCGGAAAGTAGATGAACAGAGCCGAGAAGGAGCCTCCGAAGGCTACCAGCGCGCCGGGGAGATCGAGGAAGTCGGAGAGCCTCCCGTGGATGGTTATCGCCGTCGCGATGAAAACGAAGCCCATCACGGTCCCCAGGGTAGTCCCAAGGTCCATAAGATACTTCTCCTTGCCGAAAGGCCCTAGCCATCCCAAATGAAGCAAGTTCGACGTGCCGTTTCGCCTCAGCCCATTCATGCCGGTCTTATCACCAGAGCAGGATGAAGGATCCCTCTACGCGAACACGGAAGAGGGAACAAGGGCAACTGGTTCAACAGATTTCCTGACCGATGCGTCAAAGCCTGCTTCAAGGTCGTGATCGCTACAGACGATATAACCGATATGAGTCTCCAAATTCCACAATCCGAAATGCTGTCCCGGTTGCTCGACACGGCCTCGATTCGGCACCGTGTCATTTCGAATAACCTGGCCAACGTAAATACCCCAGGGTTTCACCGACAAGAAGTTTCTTTCGAAGAAGCCTTCGCGCGGGAGTTACAGCGCGGCGGGGAGGATCGTGCCTCAGAGGTTCTCCCCCGAGTGATCGAGAGCCAGACGGGCGTCGTCCGTCAGGACGGCAACAACGTGGATCTCGATAAGGAAATGGGCGATCTGAGTAAGAACGCCTTGATGTTCAACACAGTAACCCAACTCTTGGCCGGACAGATTTCGAGCATGCGGACGGCCATTACCGGCAAGTGAGATGGATCGCCGGGTCTAGGTCCGTCTCGGGCGGGAGATCAGCCATGAATTTTGATAGCCTGTTTTCCTCGACGAACATCAGCGCCTCGGGCTTGTCCGCAGAGCGATACCGCATGGAAGTGGTGGCGAATAATATCGCCAACGCCTCCTCCACGCGGTCCGCCGGCGGAGGGCCATTTCGGCGACAGGAAGTCGTCTTCGCCGCGATGCTCGACCAGTCCCTCGGCAACAAGAGTGGGTCGATCCGCCAAGCGTCTCACGGTGTTCGGATCGGGCCTCGGCTGGAATCGGGCGGCGTGCAGGTGGTCGGCACGGAAGACGATTCGTCCGCCCTGCACCGGGTACACAACCCAGGCCACCCCGACGCCGACGCCGACGGATTCGTAACGCTCCCCAACGTCGATTTGCCCGTCGAAATGGTCAACCTGATTACGGCGAGCCGGGCTTACGAGGCCAATCTACGGGCCTTGCAAACCTTCCGCCAAATGGCGGAACAGGCGATCGCCCTTATGCGCCATTAGTCGCCTGACCCCAGTCGGCGGCGAGCGACTTCATTTAACGATCCAGTCCCCGACGGAGTGACGGCCCATGAGCATTTCGAGCATCCCGACCATCGGCCTCGATCACGCGGGTGCTAGTGCGTCCGCGAACGGACACAAAGTCGAGAGCGGCTTTGCTCGCACATTGAACGACGTATTGGGGGGGGCTAGCAAACAGGACGCGCAGGCTGGCAAAGCAGTCGAGCAACTCGCCCTTGGGCAAACGGATAACATACACGGTGTCGCAATGGCGGCAGCTAAGGCGGACCTGAGCTTGCGATTGGTCGTCGAGATCCGCAATCGGTTGCAGGAAGCTTACCAGGAAGTGATGCGTATGCAGGTATAAACGAGACAAGCACCTCAGCATGGACGAAGATCACACATAGCCGCTGGTTCGACCTAACCCCCTAACCCCCTTCCCTAAAGGGAAGGGGGGACCGGAGGCAACTCGGAGAGGTTACAATCTCCGTCTTGCTCCCCCTCCCCTTTAGGGGTGGGGTCTGAGCAGCGACATCCGGTGATCTTCTTCCGTACCGAGGGATTCTACATCCAAACCCCGCAACACACCGAGATTCGCATATCCCATCGGTCCATCACTCGGAGGTCGTCCCATGAATTTCTTACACCAAGCTTGGCAGCAATTGTCCACCATCTTCATGGGGTTGAGCAAGGGACGACGTGTGGCCGTACTCGCGTTGGCGGTCGGCTGTCTCGCTCTCGGGGTGGGACTGTTCGCCTACGGAACCCAGCAGGATTACCGCCTGCTCTATTCGAACTTGGCGCAAGAAGACGCGGGGGCCGTCACGGCCAAATTGCAGGCCCGCGGAGTCCCGTTCCGACTGGCGGCGGGCGGGTCCAACATTCTCGTGCCCGGCGATCAGGTGGCCCAACTCCGCCTCGATCTTGCCGTCGAAGGGCTTCCGGCCAAGTCGCAGGGCTTCGAGTTGTTCGACAAAATAGATGTCACATCGACGCCGTTCGATCAGCACGTCAAGTATGATCGGGCGCTCCAAGCGGAACTAGCCAAGACGATGATGCAAATCGAGCCGATCGTCTCCGCCCGCGTCCATCTCGTAAGGCCCGACGACACTCCCTTCGTCCGCGACCAGAAACCCGCGACGGCGAGCGTCGTCCTCAAACTCCGGCCCGGCACGACCCTCAGTCGGAAGACGGCCATCGGGATCACGGCACTCGTGGCGCGAAGCGTCCTGGGTCTCGTCCCCGAACAGGTGTCGATCATGGACACCAACGGCCGACTGTTGTCCGACTCGAAGGAGGGCGAACTATCGGGGCCGGCGTCGTCCCAGTTCGACCACCAGCGCGAGTACGAGACCTACCTATCCTCCCGCGCCGAGGAGATGCTCAAGCGGGTTCTCGGCCCAGGGCGGGCGATCGTGCGTGTCTCGGCGGAAATGAACTTCCGGCACCAGAAGACGAAGCGAGAGAGCTATGATCCTGAAAAAGTAGTGGGCAAGGAAATAGTCAATTCTCGCAAGTCCAAGGTCGCCGGGACTGGAAGATCAGGTGGACCCGCTGGCACCGCCAGTAACTTGCCCAAGGGCGGTGGGATCATCCAGGCTGCCGCCGCCGTTTCCAGCAATTCGGAGGACGAAGAAGTCACCGAGATCGAATATCGCGTGGGCAAGGTGGAACAGGAGTTCGAGGAGAGTGGCGCTCCGGTCAAGCGGCTGACGATCACGGCGGTAGTGGATCTTACGCCGCGCGAAGGCGCGTCGGGCAAGTCACTCACGACGGAGGAAGTAAAGGAGATCGTCAAGCAGGCCACCGGTTTCAGGAAGGGCCGAGACGAGATCGATGTGAATGACAAGAAGCTCTTGGGGGAGATCCCCGCCGAGGTCGCAGAGCCAAACGCTCTGGACACCGACCAATGGGGGTGGTACATGGTACTTGCCCGAAATATCTCTTTGGCGGGTATTTTGATCGTGGGCTTGACCTTCGTGGTGATGTATGTTCGACGGAAGCCGGTCGCTGCGGTTGGAGAGGAATCGACCCAAGCGACTCCCGAATCTGAGGATGCCACGACCCGATTAGTTGCCCTCGCCCAACGAGACCCCGATGCCGTTGCCCGGTTGCTTGCCTCCTGGTTGGGCGAACCGTCGTCCGAAGCCGAGGCGAGGGTTGCTCGAGCGGCTTGAGTCGCGCTAGAACAGCTGGCGTCGGTGCCACATGATCGCCCTGTGGCAGGCGCGGCGAACGAGGAACCCATGCCCACTCTAGCGGGGACGGACAAGGCAGCAATGCTGCTCAACTGTCTCCCCCCTCTGATCGTCGCGAAAGTGCTGGAACTGCTCGGCCCGGAACGGAGCCAGCGGGTCCGCGCCCGCATGCAAGTGATGGTCGAAATCGGCGGGACGACGGAAGGGCTGGACGGCCTGGTGAAGGAACTCGAGGTGGCGGTGAATCAGCCAACCCCGTCCCCAGGTGCGGCATCCCCCAGACTCGCACTGTATCGACAGGCAGCCGAGTTGGAAGACTCGGGTGAGCCGGTGGTGGAGCCGCCTGCGAAAAAGCGAGCCAAGGCGCTCGCCGAGTTGTCGGCCAACGTTCTCACGGCGGTTCTAAACGGCGAACAGATTCACGTCGTGGCGATGGTGCTCAACAGCATCCCGGTCGAATTGGCCGGCGAAGTCCTACAGCGACTCCCGCCGGAAGTCCGATGCGGCGTCCCGGTGTGCCTGAGCCGGCAGGGAGCGACCAACCCGGAACTCCTGGCGCGCATCACCGAGGCCCTACTGCTCAAAGCCCAATCCTCCGAGACCACCCTGGGAGCGAATGACCCCGCCGCACGCTACCAAAAGATCGCCAACATGATTCGCACACTGGAGAAAGCAGAGCGCAACGAAATCCTCGTCGCCTTACAGGAGCAAGAGCCTGAAGCTGCTGTAAAGGTCAAGGATTTGCTCTACCAATTCGAGGACCTGTTGCGAATCGTCGATCGGTCGATGCAGAAAGTGCTCTCGGAGATCGACTCGAAGAACCTATCCGTCGCGCTTACGGGGGCATCGGTGGCCATCACCGAGAAAGTGTTGAACAACCTCTCCACGCGAGCAAGAGAAGCACTCGGGGAGGAGATCGAGTTGCTCGGCGTGGTGCCCCAAGCCCAGGTGCGTCAGGCCCAGAAAACCGTGGTGGACGTGATCCAACGATTGGACCAGGCGGGCGAACTCCAGATGCAAGAATGAGACGCTTTTCGTTGACGACCAGGAGAGGGAAGGTTCCGTTCCGGCGGATTCGCTCCGCATGTCGAGATCCCGTTCGCTTTCGAGCAGTTCCGACGAATAAAAGGCTTTGGCATGATTCGATCGCATACATTTTCCGTATGTTTTCACGCGCCACTCCGTTGGAGCGTCGTTGCGGACCGCTCGAGAGAGTTACCTCCCTTACCACTCTCCCCTCCATTACCAATTGCACCCGAATCCGCCCCCTCCCCCGAGATCCAGGCTCGGAAGGAGTCTGAGGCATTCGATCAAGTGATCGTAAGTCTCCAGGCAGCTGCGGGCCGGTGCGAAGCGCAGTACGAGTCGATGCTCGGGGAAATGCAACAGGCCGCCGTCGAACTGGCCTTGGCCGTTGCGAGCCGAGTCCTCATGTCCAAAGTGGAAGCGGGCGATTTCCCCTTGGAACCGCTTATACGACACATAGTAGGGCGGTTGCCTGTGAAGGGAGAGATCAACGTCCACCTGCATCCCGAAGACTTGATCTTGTTGCAGAATCGCCTGGGCGATCGAACACTTGGGCGGGGGGGGCCGGCGATTCAGTTCCGCGCCGACCCCGCTTCGGCACGCGGCGAGTGCCGTGCGACTACGGGTGGCATAACGATCGTCTCTGATTTGTTGGGTCAACTGGCCGACCTGAGAGAACACCTGCTGGAGAGTATCCTCTAATGCTTGCCCTGGACATGGAGGACTTGCGCGCGCGAATAGCCCGCCGTGAAACCTTACGGATCAGTGGCGTCCTGAAGAGTGCCTCGGGGTTACTCCTGTCTTGCGCCTTGCCCGCAGCGGTGGGCGATCAATGTGCCATCCACGCGGCGGACGATCGAGTCGTCCTCGCCGAGGTCATCGGGTTTAGCCAGGACACCTCTTTCCTCGTACCTTTCGAGACGACTCTGGAGGCACGCCCCGGCTTGCGTGTAACTCATTTGGGTCATGGCCTTCGATCGCCCGTCGGTCCCGGCTTGATCGGGCGAGTCCTGGATGGACTGGGCCGACCGATCGACGGCCGGGGGCCGCTGCTGAATTGTAAACAGGTTTCCGTTTGCCGATTCAGCCCCGCCCCGTTGTCCCGAACGCGGATCGATAAGCCCTTCGTGACGGGGCAGCGCTCGCTGGACGGGTTGCTCACGTTCGGCAAAGGTCAGCGAGTCGGGATCTTTGCCGGCAGCGGGGTCGGCAAGAGTACCCTGTTGGGGGAGATCGCCAAGGGGGCGGAGGCGGATGTCAACGTCGTCGTTCTCGTCGGCGAGCGTGGACGCGAGGTCCGCTCGTTCCTCGAAGACTGCCTTGGACCCAAAGGGCTTTCGAGATCCGTCGTCATCGTTGCGACCTGCGACGAAGCACCGTTGATGCGGGCACGCGCATCGCTCCTGGCCGTCACGATGGCGGAATACTATCGGTCGCGTGGTGCCGATGTGTTGTTCATGTTGGACAGTCTTACTCGACTGGCGATGGCCCAACGAGAATTAGGGTTGGCCCTGGGTGAGCCTCCCAGCGCACGCGGATATACCCCCTCCGTATTCCAACTGTTGGCGGACACGGTCGAGCGTTTGGGCACCGCGGCTCAGGGAAGCATCACGGGCATCCTCACCGTTCTCGTGGACGGCGACGACCTGGACGAACCGATCGCCGACGCCACCCGAGGCATGCTGGACGGCCACGTCGTCCTCGAACGTCGTCTAGCAGAGCGCGGCCATTACCCCGCGATCAGTATCGCCCAGAGCATCAGCCGCGTCGCCCGCGAGGTAACGGACGCACCGCACAAAGAAGCAGCCCAGAAACTACGAACAGCGCTGGCGGTGCATGCCGAGGCGGAAGATTTGATCCGAATCGGTGCCTATGTACGAGGAATTAGCCCACAGGTCGATCGGGCGGTAGAATTGTTGCCCGCGATCCTCGCATTCCTGCGACAGGAAATCGACGACCGAACGCCGTACTCCCAGACGAGAGAATTAATGGCGCGAATCACTTCTGGATGGACATTCTGACGGCATCCGGGTACAGGCTGACCCTAAGCAACGAATTCGGCCAAAGTGGCGGCAAGTTTCGAGAGAATCATTCGATGATACGACTGTAATGTCTAGGAGGCCGTCGTGAAACGATTCGAATTCCGTTTGGAACGAATCCTCCAGATGAAGAAGAAGCTGGAGCGACTGGCGGAACTCCATCAACAGAGGGCGCGGGCAGAGTTCGAGGCGGCAGCTGCTCGTGTCGATCGAGCGGAACGACGGGTCTCCGAGGCGGGATCGGGGGGCTTGGACGCTCTCCGTAAGGCTGCCGCGCTCGGTTCGTGGCAAACGCGCTATGAACTCGTCGCCAGTCTCGAACAGGAAGTGACGACAGCCCGAGAACACGCCAACCATTCCCAGCAGCTATTACTTGTAGCCCAATTGGCTCGTACCCGGATTGCAACGGAGGTGGAAGTGTTGGATCGCCTCCGTCAAGATCAATTTCGCACACACCGCGAGGAGGTCGCTCGCGGAGGGTACGAGCAAATGGACGAGGTCGGGATGCGCCGTTGGTTGGCGGCCGGCGTGAACGCTGAGTCCGAGAGCGCAACGACTCAGGAGGAAGACAGTTGACTAAACTCTTGATCGTCGGCCTGACGAGCGTAATACTTTTCGGCCTATCGGGCACGGCCTCTTGGTACTTCCAGCACCAAAAGCAGCTAGAGCATCAGGAAGCGGAGCGGCAGGCGAATCCCACGCCGAAATCGACCGCCCCAGCGGGGAAACTGGATCGATCGAATTCCAAACTCGATGCCTATTCGGGGAACGAATCGCCCCTGGCAGTGGCACGGCCTGCTTACGCAGAGGGGGCCGACGAGTATGGCAAGGCGAACTCGGAGCTTCGTA
The DNA here is from genome assembly GCA_025356615.1 of Planctomycetia bacterium. Lineage (GTDB taxonomy): Bacteria > Planctomycetota > Planctomycetia > Gemmatales > Gemmataceae > JANXSH01. The sequence continues at coordinate 11,760 of JANXSH010001172.1, forward strand.
GACGGATAGACGAGGTTCGCGAGAACGAGCGACTGATCGCCTCGCGCAACCAGCAACTCGAACTGATAAAAAAAGACATCCAAGGCGAACGCGCGGCCATCGACGACTTGCAAAAGCAAGTGGCAAAAGAATTAGAAGCAGTCCGAGCGGCACTCGCCGACTTGGAACGCGAGACTGCGACAGTCAAGGGCGAGGAGAGCAAGAACAGCAAGGCGTCGCAGGAACTCAAAAACAGAACGACCGCAATCGACAAGGAAGACAACGACAGCTTGAAGAAAATGGCTCCGTTCTACAACAGCATGTCGCCAGAGAGCGCGGCTAAAATCCTGAAGCAATTCGCGGACACCGGGAAGATCGAAACAGCCGCCAAGATTCTCATGATGATGCAGGGAAAGCAAGGGTCCAAAGTCCTCGACGAACTCAAAGACCCGGTGTTGGCGGCCCAATTGCTCGAGGTGTCGAAGAAATTACGCAACCCATCGGCGGCGACAGATCTGCGGGAATGAGTCGAGTCTTTGGAATTGTCTTGGGCATACGCGCTCCAGGAATGGGTTGTTCGCCGGGGATAGTGTGTCGCCTCGAGCAAGGCCCGAAGAAGTGGAAAAGTCCTCAAGATCGATGGGGGGAAAGGTCGATCCCTCTAGGTGGGTGATATCATTCGTTTCGACACCGGAGAGACCAGGGTATGTCAAAACCTAACGCCGCTCCGTCGCCGACCACTGTCCCGAGCGCTGCCAAAGGGAAAAAACCCTGGATCCTGCTCATCGTTTGTGCGGTGATAGCGATCGCGGGAGGAGTCGCCGTCCCGATCTTCGTTCTACCCATGCTCAAGGCGACCGACGCGGCGAACCCAGGTGAGGGTAAGTATAAGCCGAGTGGTAAGCGAGCGTATGTGCCCTTCGGCGACGTAGTAGTGAATCTGAACGAGGACAGCCTGCATCGCTTCCTTCGCATCAAGTTACTTCTCGTCGTGGACGAGGCGTTCGAGAAGCAGATGATCGAACAATTACAAAAGATCAAGCCCGAGCTGAAGAACTGGCTCATCGCGTATCTCTCGGACAAATCATTACGCGACGTGACGGGGGCGGCTGGGGTCAACAAGTTGCGACGCGAGATCTGGGGGAAGTTCAACAGCGAGATGTTCCCGGACGGATCGGAACATGTCAAGGATGTCATCTTCGAAGAGTTCAACATCCAATGAACCCAAGCCGTCACGACTTTAGAAAGCCTGCGAGGCTAGCAGGCAACTTGGAAGAGCGCCTGGCAACTTGGTTGCGGGTAGCCTGCCAGTTCGCCTCCAAGCGTGCCCCCAACCATCTCCCCTACGCCTTCCAATTTGCTTTGGGCGAAGTCAAGGTGTCTACTCCCGACGACGCACTCGACACACTCCCGGAGGGGCTTGTAGGCTTCAACGTGGCGATCGGCGAAAAGGGGGTCGTCTCTCTGCTCGCATGTTCCAGGCAACTCGCTCTTACCCTGGTAGCCGGTGCCCTGGGTGAGACGACGGGAACCTTGCCTCCCGATCGAGACCTGACGATCGTCGAAGAGTCTCTTTGCCAATACCTACTCCAGCAGTTGTTCGCCCTAGCTTTGCAGGAAACGTACCCTGGGCGTGCGACCTTACCCGTTACCATCCAACACCGAGAGCAACAACCGAACTGGATCCGAATGTTTGGCTCGGCGGAGTGCCTGCTGCACTGTTCGCTCCTCTTGACGGGTCCAATGGGGGCGCAAACGATTTATTGGCTGGTGCCTCCGCGTGGACCTGTCGAACAATTGACGCGGCAGGGTCGTGCCGCCGATTCGCCGCCCGAGACAGCCGAGACGCTTCAGATCGATGCGATCGTCCGGGAGCTGCCAGTCGAGGTAGCCGTGGTTTTGGGCACCATCGAGTTGTCCTTTTCGGAACTCAGTTCACTGAAGCCCGGCGACCTGTTGATCCTCGGACAGCGAATCACCGACCCCCTACTGGGTTTGGTGGATGGACTACAGAAATTCAAGGCATGGCCAGGGCGGGCTGGTTCTCGGCTCGCCATACAGGTCGAATCTCTAACAGGGTGAAAAACCATGTCGAGCGTCACCGAACCCCGCCCTGAAGGTCAATCCGGGGCCGTCAGTCCGTCCGCCCTCCTCGCGGGCGAGGCTGCGAGCGAATCAACGCCCGACATCCTCGCCCGAGCGGTCGATTTCCCACGATTGACGGCGAAGCCGGCAGAAGGGGTAGGGAAGTCCCTCGAGCGACTACTCGACGTGACCCTAACCGTAAGCGCGGAATTAGGCCGCATAACTATCCCGATCAGTTCGGTTTTGAGCCTGGGTGTCAACTCCATCCTGGAACTGAACCGAAATGTCTCCGAGCCGATCGACCTGATGGTCCAGGGCGTTCGTTTGGCCCGTGCGGAGGTTGTCGTGGTCGGTGATTCCTTCGCGGTTCGCATCAAAGAGATCGTCGAGCCGAGACAAGGCAAACAGTCGAAATGAATTTTCGACGATCTAAGGAATTCTCTCGTCTTGCCCGACTGCGCCACACACACATTCAGGCCAACGGCCTTCCCATCTGCTACAACCCTCGTGGCCGGATCGACAGCGCTCGATGCGTGATGGTCACTATTGGCAATTCAGGCAAGCTGTGCCGATCCTGATCGATGGAGACCCTGGACGGGCAGTCGTGCGCAGATGCCATGAGATATTCTGGCATGTGTCGGACGCAGACTGATTCGGTTCGGGAACTCTAATTCATCAGGGACACCGATGGCTGTAATCATTGGCTGTGCGATCGTACTGGGTACCGTGCTCGCCGGATTCATGATGGCCGGTGGGCATGTAGGCTCCCTAATCCATCCGTCGGAGTTCGTCACGATCGGTGGGGCTTCGTTCGGCGCTCTCATCATCATGTCTCCCAAAAAAGTATTGATGGACCTGATCGGGTGCGTGTTGGGATTGGTCAAAGGGAGTCCTTACAACAAGCAGTCCTACAAAGAGTTGTTTGCGGCCCTCGACGCCCTCGCCCGAATCGCGCGGCGTGATGGATTGTTGGCCCTCGAGAAGATCATCAGCGGGCCTGAAGGGAATACTTTTTTTCAGAAGTATCCGACGATCGAAAAGAACCATCACGCGAAAGATTTTCTTTGCACGGGTCTGTCGTTGATCGTCGATGGCAAGGCGAATGCGAGTCAAC
>JANXSH010001265.1 GCA_025356615.1 Planctomycetia bacterium
TCCGGCACGACGGGTTCGTTGACCTTCACGGGGCTGCTCAGTGGGCAACTGACCGCCTCGAGTTCGAACATCGGCAATACCTACACGGGTCTGACGACGCAGCAGCTCATCCTCGGCAATACCGTTTTCACCGTCTCGATCGGTTCGTACACGCCGCCCGGACCTCCTGATTCGACGAATCTGGGCAGCATCGGCGCTCACACCACGGTCACGGTCTCACACATTACTCCGGTCGAATTCATGCCCGAACCGGGCACGCTGACGCTATCTCTCCTCGGCATGGCCGCCTTCGGGTTAGGCCGCCGGTGGCTGCCACGACGTGGGCGACGAGCGATTTCATAGCGACGTAGGCGCGACCGTACAAGAGCAAATGGTGTGGGTAGTTCAACGCTCGTTTCAGGGTGTTGACACGGCCCGCTTGCCTACACCGTCAACACCGTGAGCTTCGGCTCGTCCTTGCCGAAGCCGGAGAGCAGGAGGATGTTCTGCCCCGCCTCGGCGAGTCCCATCTCGACGACATGGCGGCGGGCGGCTTCTTCTGGCCTGCCGAACTCGTCGGCATCGATTAGCCGTGGGACGACGCCCCAGAAGAGCGCCATCCGGCGCGCGACGATGGGATCCATCGTCAGGCCGAGAATCGGCGCGGCCGGTCGCGTCGCGCTGACGACGGTCGCCGAGGTGCCCCGCTGGGAGCGGACCACGATCGAGCGGACCCCGAGGTCGCGCGAGAGCTGGGCGGTGGAGCGGGCGACGGCGATTCGCACGGGCAGCGGCACCGGCAAGTCCTTGTCGTGTTCCGTCAGCGAACGAAAACTCCCGTCCAGCCACTGGGACTGCTCCGTGTGGCGTGCCACGCGGTCCATCATCTGCACCGCGCGGAGGGGGTACGCACCGGCGGCGGTCTCCGCAGACAGCATGACCGCGTCGGCCCCCTCGAAGACGGCGGTCGAGACATCGGAGACTTCCGCGCGGGTGGGCCTGGGACTCGTTATCATCGACTCGAGCATTTGCGTCGCCACGATCACGGGCTTGAAGGCGAGTCGGCAGCGCTCGACGAGTTCGCGCTGCACGATGGGAACCGTCTCGGGCGGCATCTCGACGCCCAAGTCGCCCCGCGCGACCATGATACCGTCGGCCTCGGCGATGATCTCGTCGATGCAGTCCATCGCCTCGGGCTTCTCGATCTTGGCGATGACGGGCGTGACGGCACCCGCCTCGGCGATCAGACTCTTCAAATCGGTCACGTCCCACGGGCGGCGGACGAACGACAGGGCGATATAATCCACTCCCAGGCCGACGGCGAAGAGCGCGTCGGCCCGGTCCTTCTCGGTCAGGGCCGCCGACGAGACCGCCACGCCGGGGAGGTTCATCCCCTTGCGGTCCTTGAGGATCCCCCCGGCCACGACGACGCAGCGCGCGTCGGTGCCGTCGGTCGATTCGACGCGCATCTCCAACAGGCCGTCGTCGAGGAGGATCACGTCTCCCGGTCGAACGTCGCGGGCCAGTTCGTGGTATTGCGACGGAATGAGGCCCGGCCCTCCGAGGACATCGCGGGTCGTGATCGTCAAGGACTCCCCGGCGGTCAGCACGAGCTGCCCACCGGGAAATCGTCCGACGCGGATCTTCGGCCCGCACAGGTCGGCGAGGACGGCGACGTGTTGCCCGGCGGCCGCCGCTGCGGCGCGGATGTGGCCGTAGTTCATCCGGTGTTCGTCCTGGCTGCCGTGCGACAGGTTGAGTCGGAACACGTTGACGCCCGCCGCGATCAGTTGCTCCAACATGGCCGGATCCCGCGAGGCGGGGCCGACAGTGGCGACGATCTTGGTGCGACGATGGCGTAACAGAACTGGCTTCGGGGTCACGAACGTTCCCTCCTGTTGGGTGCGGGAGAGGGGGTTCTGTTCCGGTCGCCTGCTCGACGACGAGAGATTGCATCGGCCCCGGAAGCGGGCGGTTCGAGCCTCCGGCTGACACGGTGTCGAAGTCTATCCTATGAGAAGCGCCACCGACTTCACCGGGTCAAACGGGTAACGATGGCCGCATGCCCCGGATATTCGGCGAGGAGCGCCGCGCGGGTGGGCAGTCGGAAGTCGGCAAAATCGAAACCGGGGGCCACGGTGCAGCCCACGAGAGCGTATTCGCCCGGAGGCTCAACGCTCGCGCCGAAGAGGGCACCGACCCGGACGACGGTTTGGGGCGACGAGGCGAGATCCTTGCCGAGGCGGATCGGCCGATACGTCCCTTCCGCGTCGAAGACGTGGACCGTGAGGGTGTCTCCGTCGTAGTGGTGCCAGACTTCGTCTTGATGGATGCGATGGAGGGCGGAGAAATTCTCGGATGTGAGAAGGAAATAGATCGCCGTCGAGAAAGCACGATCGCCCGAGAAGCGCCCCGGCAACGCCCGATGAGGGATGCCCTCGTCCGCCCGGTAGGTCTCGCGGTAGAACCCCCCTTCGGGGTGAGGGATCAAACCAAGACGATCGACCCATTGGCGTGCCTGGGGGGGAAGCATCGGGGTGGCTCCGGCGACTCTGTTTTCGATAGGATATACGAGGTGACTCTACGCGAGGCGGGGGTAATCAGCCATGCGATCCGTGCGACTCGTGCTTTTTGTCGCCCTGGTGGGCTGCGGGTGTTCGGAACGAGAGGTCGCGACCAGTGCCGAAGATAGCGAGAAGACTGTCGAGTCAGGACCGAAAGATTCGCCGCCGCCTGACCTGCGGACGCGAACGACCGGCGACGATTGGCCCGCATTCCTGGGACCGACCGGAGACAGCGTCTCGCGCGAGAAGGGCATCCTGAAGGAGTGGCCGAAGGGCGGACCGCGCGTCGTCTGGCAACAGCCGCTCGGGATCGGCTACTCGATGCCGACCGTCAGCCGGGGTCGGCTGTTCGTCTTCGACCGGATCCGAAACCGCTGCCGCCTCCGCTGCTGGAACGCCGAGACGGGAGCCTCGATCTGGGCGTTCGAGTACGATACGACCTACCGCGACCAGTACAACTACAACGGCGGGCCGCGCTGTAGTCCCGTCGTCGATGGGAATCGCGTCTACGCCTTCGGCCCCGAAGGGATGCTCCATTGTATCCGCGCGGCGGACGGCAAGCTCGTCTGGAAACTGGACACCAAGGACGAGTTCGGTGTCATCCAAAACTTCTTCGGCGTCGGCAGCACGCCGGTCGTCGAAGGGGACTCACTCCTCGTCCACGTCGGGGGTAGTCCGAAGGGGAGCGACAAGATCGATGTAGACGAACTCAAGGGCAACGGCACGGGACTCGTGGCCCTCGACAAGTACACCGGCAAGCTGAAATGGAAGGTGAGCGACGAGTTGGCGAGCTACTCCTCGCCGGTCGTGCGGACGTTCGCCAAACGCCGGCTGGCGCTGGTGTTCGCGCGGGGCGGGTTGATCGGGGTCGATGTCCGCACGGGCAAACAGGACTTCCGCTACCCGTGGCGTTCGACCCTCCTCGAGAGCGTCAACGCGAGCAACCCCCTGGTCGTGGGCAACCGCGTTCTCATTACGGAGTGCTACGGCATAGCCAGTAGCCTCCTCCAGTTGAAGCCGGGCGGGTTCACGAAGGTCTGGACCGACGAGGACAAAGGCCCTCGACAGCGGCGACTACTGTGCCACTGGATGACGCCGATCCACGCCGACGGGTACGTCTACGGATCGAGCGGTCGGCACACGAAGGAGGCGGAGCTCCGCTGCGTCGAACTCGCCACCGGGAAAGTCGCCTGGAAGGAGCCTGGGCTGACACGCAGTTCGCTCCTGCTCGTCGATGGCCACTTCGTCTGTCTCGGCGAAGACGGCTGGTTGCGGTTGCTCCGGGTGAATCCGAAGAAGTACGACGAGGTGGCGAGCATCCAACTGCGCATGCCTGGGAAGGACGGGAAACACGACCCGGACGGGGAAGAGTTGCTCGACTACCCGTGCTGGGCCGCGCCGATCTTGTCGAACGGCTTGCTCTATGTGCGGGGAGAGAAGCGGCTTGTCTGCCTCGAATTGATCCCCGCGAAGAAGTGAAATGCCAAAGGTCCGGGTCTCTCGGCCCGGACCCTTCGGCGGAAGACTCATCGGCTCGTTCCGAGGGCGGCGTCCCGCATCTTCTTTTTCTTGCGCGCGGCGAGCCGCTTGACGCGGGGCGGGGCCGTCGTGTCTGCCGGGGCGGCAGCGGGGGCTGCCGATTCGGCTTGCTTCGCCTTGAAGGAAGCCTGCCAGTCCCTCAGTGAGGTACGGAAGAGGGGGGTGGTTTGGGTGCGAGATTGCGACATTTCTGACTGGACTCCGGCAAAATCGAACGCCCGAAGGCGTGGTTGGTGAACTAATAATGTGTGGGTGCAATACTTGCGCCAAGTCGGATCTAATATGTGAAAACAGAGGTAGGGTGGGTCGAGCGGAGCGAGGGCTTACGCGGGAGGGTGACTTCGCCAT
>JANXSH010001304.1 GCA_025356615.1 Planctomycetia bacterium
AGTCACCTCGGATCGCAGCCAGCGCGACCTGAGCCTTGAACGCCGCCGAGTAGTTCTTCCGCTGTCGTCCCATTTCGTTCCCCTTTCTTGGGCCACTCGATAGCTTATCGAGTGGTCCAGTTATCGGGGTCCACTATAACCGGCGACGCCGTCGGCCCCTGGGGCGAACGGAGAATGAGTCATGTCGAATGCGCCGAACGAAGATCCCGAAGACCTCATGGCCCGCTACGAACTCCAGCGGGCGCAGCAGAGGGGGCACGCCGAAAAGAGGGTCGCCTATCTGTGTCGCGCGCTTCGGTTCCTCGGCGTGAAGACGGTCACGGTCACGTTCGACGCCTATGGCGACGAAGGCTCGATCAAGGAAGCCGTTTTCGAGCCGCCGTTACAGGACCACCTGCCGTTCGGACTGCTCGAGGCGCTCGACTACAATTGGACTTCCTTCCGAACGACCGGGTGGGGGTGGAATTTTTCTCCGAACGCGGGTCTGGATGGCACCATCACGATCGACGTGATGACGGGCGAGGTTGTCGAACTATTCGAGGCCGCAGACGTGGAAAGGGAAATGGAGTGAGGCATCCGCCAGCCCCTTCTGCGAACGGAGGACGAATCATGTCGAACGCACCGAACCATGATCCCGAAGGAAATGGCGATAGCTTCAAACGCTGGTTGGGGGAGCAGCAGCGCCAAGCTCAGAAGCGTCAGCAGATCGCTGAGAAGGAGATCATCTACCTGTGCGGTGCGCTCCGTTTCTTCGGGGTCGAGAAAGTCAGCCAGGAATGGGACGGTTTCGGTGACGATGGTCAGTTCGAGGCGTCTGTTTTCCACCCGCCCTTACCGAGCGATTTGCCGTTCGGATTGGGCGACGCTATTGACCTGCTTTGGCATCCTTTTTTCCCTCCGGGCTGCGAGATCAACGTCGGTTGGTTCGGCACGCTGACGCTCGATGTCGCCACTGGGAAAGTCGCCGTCCATCTCGAATGGCGCGACGAGGACGATGAACCAGCAGAGGAGATGGAGTGATGCACCCCTACCATCACGCCCTGTCGAGCGTCCAGCGCTGGGGCGGCGCAGTCGAGGACTACCAGCCCATCCACGACTGGTTCGACGAGTCCAAGGCGTTCATCGCCGACTTTCGCCACCGCGCCTTGCGGCATCACGCCGAGGGAATCTTTCTGTGCGAGAAAATCTTCGGGACGACGCTGACGAACTCCGATGGGAAAATCATCCCCGTCCGTTGGATCGGTGAGCAGCACGTCAAGGAAGACCTGGGACGAATTCCCAGCGTGCAGGATTGGCTGAAGAACTTGATGCCGCAACCCTGGATGCAACGGGCGGGCCGACTCGGATGCGAGACCGTCGATAGCGAAATCGCCCAGGAGCAACCCTCATGAACAGTTCGACCCTCGATCGCGACACCGGCCTCGCCAACATGGTCCTCGCCGCCCAGCCGGGCGACCACGGCGTCGTCGCCGACTGGATCGAGGACAACCTCCAACTCGACGACCTCGCCGCCGTGCTGCGGGCCGGCATCGAAGACCCGCGCAAAACCGCGGAACGCGAGCAAACGACGTGCGGGGAGTTCCGCTACCGCCAACTCGATCGCCGCATCCTGCTCTCGATGGCGACGTATCGGATCCCGCAAGTGAGCGTCGCCGGCCGGCCGCTCCGAGAGGAACGGACCGGCTTCGTCGTCTGCCTCTGCACGCCCCCCGATGCTCTGGGCGGCATGCGCCGCTGGGGGCGCTGGTTCCCCTCGACGCTCGCGGTTCCCGCGATCGTGCGGTTGTGGGATGACCTGGGCAAGGATGTGTCGGACGAGGAAGAGTAGGAATCGTCTATTTCGCTTTCGCCATCTCCGTCAACCGTTTGCGCTGCCTCTTCGTCTCCGTGAGGCGAACGAACCCGACGTCGCCGCCGACCTGCTCATCGAGATCGAGCGATGCGAAGAACCCCCGCAGGTCGGCCCACGTCAGGCGTTTATCTTCGCCCTCGGCCCAGGTGCTGTCGGCTCGCGGCGCACTCTCGAGGAGGCGCTTCGACAGCCACACGTCGCCGCCTTCCGCCCACGCCGAGAGCGCGACGCGGGCGAAGTCTTCGTGCCAGGCGTCGCTCGTCGCCAGGCCCGGTTGCGCGGTCTCGTGGACGAACAGCCCTCTCCCGACCGGGTCGAGCGGGAAGTCGCGCGGCAACAGCTTGAGGCGATCGCGCACGACGATCAACACGCTGC
>JANXSH010001369.1 GCA_025356615.1 Planctomycetia bacterium
GAAGCCGAGGGTGAGCTGTCGGCGGAGCATCTCCTGCTCTATGGCAGATCAGGCGGAATCGGTCACACATTCTCCAGCCTATTGTGCTGCCTCCCTGAAATGCAGTAAGGCCCGCGACCGGAGCCGCGAGCCTTCGTGAACACGTTTATCCCGTGACGGGATCACCAGCCCTGGTATCCCCAGGCCGGATAGTTCATCGGATACCCATAGTATCCCCATGTCGGCTGCGTATACCCATAGGGCATCATCTGCTGGGCGGGCACGGTGTACCCAGGAGCGTAGGAGACCGGCTGGGCCTGCACGCCGCCAGGCATCGGAGAGCCTTGCATCGTCGTCCCGCTCGTCTTCGGCTTATTCGGAACCGGGAGCAGGGGCGGCTTGACCTCGCCGGGAATCGCCGGGGTCGGCAGAAGCATGGGGGGAGTCGTGATCGGCGCGCCCAACTGGGAAGGGTAGCTCCCGATGGGAGTCATGGACTGTGCCGGGTAGGTCTCGGGAAGGCCATACGATGGGGCGCATCCTTGCGGGCCGCACGTCATGGGAGCCTGCTGGGTGTTTAGGGTCCAGTAGTTCTTCGGGCACGAGAGGCAGCCACCATCGACGGGCGACCCGAAGACGCTGAGCCGACCCAAGCCGTAATTACCGAACGCGCCATTGCCGTAGCCGTCGGGCGGGGCGTATCCCAAGGATCCGACGTTGTTGGTGTCGTTCGGGCCGCGAAGGTTCACCATCCCGAGGCGATAATCGTAGCCCTGGTTGCCCCATCCGTAGCCGTAGCCACCCTGTCCGTAGCCGTAGCCACCCTGTCCGCATCCACCCTGTCCGCAGCCGTAGCCGCCCTGTCCGCATCCGCCCTGTCCGCATCCGCCTTGTCCGCAGTTGCCATTAGCGCAACCGTGGCGGTAGGCGATCGGGCCGTAGGCACCCTGACCAGCTCCGCCGTCTTGGTTGTAGCCGGGGACATCCCCATAGAGTACGGGGCTGAAGGCGTTGTAGGGTCGGATCGACACGGCACCATCGTAGCCATGACGCCCACCGTAGAAGAGGCCGAACGACCCCGCGAGGGTCGGTGTCGCCATGCCGGCGCAGGCGAGGATGGCGCAGACCGCCACGGTCAATAAACGCTTCATCGAGGTTGACTCCTGATGATCGATACGCGGAAGCCTCCGGTCATCGTCCTGATAACTGCCGCGCGTTATTCCTACGAGAGTCTACCCGCCATTCCCCCGAGGGGCGGTCTGCGAGGGGGTGAAATCGTCCGAATGTTCTTGCCCGCTGACCGAAGATGGGGCACATCGCGAAGGCGAAACACGATCGCTCCATCTTGCTATGCGGGCCGACGAATGCGACAATCTGGAAGAGATAGTCTGAAGTTCGGCCATTCGCCTCCCGCGATGAGGAAACCCCATGCTCTTTCGAGTCTTGCCCCTGCTGCTCCTGCTCCCCGCGACGCTCGCGGCGGATGCCGTGCCCGCGCGCTCGACCAAAGAAGCCCTCCAGGGCTTCCACAACCTGATCGGTAGCTGGAAGGGGACCGGCACCCCGTCATCGGGCACCCGCGAAGAACGCGACCGGGGCTTCTGGGTCGAGACGGTCCGCTGGCAGTGGCAGTTCAAGGGCAAGGACACCTGGCTCAGTGCCGACATCGAGAAGGGCAAACACTTCAGCCATTTCGAGCTGCGCTTCCAGCCGAAGACCGACGACTTCACCCTCGTCGCCACGACGATCGACGAGCAATCGTTGACCTTCACCGGCACGCTGGCCAAGAATCGCCTTACTGTTGACCGCATCGACCCCAAGACGATCAGACGCACCGCCTGGTCTTTTCGTTGCTCCACGCGAACCGTCATCTGTACACCTCGGAGACGCGAGTCGAGGGCGTAACGATGTTCACCAAGGCGTATCAGGTCGGCGCGACCAAGAAGGGCGTCGCCTTCGCCAGTGGCGACACCGCCCCCGAGTGCGTCGTCTCCGGCGGCCTCGGCACGATGGCCGTCACCCACATGGGCAAGACGTACTACGTCTGTTGCTCCGGCTGCCGCGACGCCTTCAAGGAAGAGCCGGCCAAGTACGTCAAGGAGTTCGAGGCGCGCAAGAAAGAGAAGAAGTAGCCAACGAAATGCAAAGAATGGGACACGGATGGCACGGATGAAGCGGATCAATACAGATCAGACCAACTCTTGATCCATTCTTTGCATGTCGGTGGTGGGAGTATCGTTCGATGAAGTATGTAATCGTCATTCCCGATGGCTGTGCCGATGAGCCGCAAGAGCTATTCGGCGGCAAGACGCCTCTCCAGGCGGCCCGCACGCCGCACATGGACCGGATCGCCCAGATCGGCCTCGTCGGGCGGTCGAACAACGTCCCCGCTAGCCTCACTCCCGCGAGCGATGTGGCGACACTCAGCTTGTTCGGCTACGACCCCGAGGTCGTGTACACCGGACGCGCCCCGCTCGAAGCCGCCGCGATGGGCGTTCGCCTTGGGCAGGGCGACTGGGCGATCCGCTGCAATTTGGTCAACGTCGGCGATTGCCTGATGCGCGACTTCACAGCGGGGCACATCTCCACCGAGGAGGCCCGCGAGCTGATCGCCGCCCTGCGGACCGCCTGGGGGGACAAGGTCCATTGCGGCATGACCGGCATGCCCATCCCGATCGAGCTGCACGCCGGCGTGCAGTATCGACACCTCCTCGTGTGCCGAGACCCTCGACGTGAGCAATCCCCGCTCTTCGACGGCACGACCCGCACGCAGCCGCCGCACGACATTCCCGACCGGCCCGTCGTCGATCACCTGCCGATCGGCAGCGGCGGCGACCACCTTCGGGATCTCATGGAACGGAGCAAGTCCGTCCTCGCCGACCACCCGGTGAACCGCGCTCGCATCGCCGCAGGCAAGAAGCCCGCGACTCAGGTCTGGCTCTGGGGCCAAGGGAGTGCGCCGACGCTCCGACCCTTCGCCGAGTTACACCACAAGAGGGGCGCGATCATCAGCGCCGTCGATCTCGTCCGGGGCGTCGGCATCCTCCTGGGCTGGACGCGCATCGACGTGGCAGGCGCGACCGGATACCTCGACACGGACTACGCCGCGAAAGGCAGGGCGGGCATCGCCGCGCTGGCCGACCACGATCTCGTCTGCGTCCACGTCGAAGCTCCCGACGAGGCGTCCCACGAAGGCAAAGCCGATGAAAAAGTCAAGGCGCTCGAGCGGATCGACGAACACATCGTCGGCCCCCTCCTCGCCGCCCTCCCCGCCCACGGCGAATGGCGAATCCTGGTCTCGCCGGACCACCGCACGCCGTTGCGGACACGCGCACATAGCCATGGCGCGGTCCCCTTCGCACTCGCGGGGACCGGCATTCGCTCGCTGGGGCAAGCGACCTATGACGAAGTCGTCGCCGTGCAGAGCGAGGTGTCCTTCGAGCGCGGGCATGAGTTGATGGCGATGTTGCTGGGGTGACGCTGCTCGGCGAGCGAAGAAACCTTTTATCCCCTCGCCGAATTTTTCAGATGAAATCCCGTCTCACTCCGTTATCCTCTTATTGGCTACTTCTCGTCTCAGGAGTCTTCGCCATGTCGCATCGTCGATGGATTCTCGCGACACTCGTCCCGGTGGTGATGGCTGCCATGCTGTTGGCGGCAGAGGATGGCGAGGGCAAGAAGTATGCCCTCCTCGTCGGCGTGCAGCGCTATTCCGACGGCTCGGGGCTGCGCAACCTCGGCTACACCGAGAAGGATGTCAGCGATCTCGCGGAAGTGCTGACCAAACAAGGCTACCGCGTCACCGTGTTGACTCGCGCGGAGTGGAAGAAGCAGGACAAGGACTTCTTGCTTCCGACGGCCAAGAACATCCGCGAGCACATGAAGACGTTGTCGGCGCGGTGCAAGGCGGGGGATGTGCTGCTCGTCGGCGTCAGCGGGCATGGGGTACACCTGAAGAAGACGGACAAGCTCTACTTCTGTCCGCAGGGGAGCGACCTGAAGGACGAAAAGAGCCTCGTCGCCATCGACGAGGTGATGGCCTCGCTGAAGGGGTGCAAGGCGGCCTCGAAGGTGTTCTTGATGGACGCCTGCCGCAATGACCCCGCCGACGGCGCATCGGGGGAGAAGCCGGCGGAGGTGGACAGCGTAACTGGCCCCTGATGCCGGACCTGCCGGGTGGGACGGTGGCGCTGTTCAGTTGCAGCAAAGGTCAGACGAGCCATGAGAGCAAGACGCACAATCGCGGCTTCTTGTTTCACCATGTGATCGAGGGACTCGGCGGCAAAGCGGCGAACAAGAAGACGGGCGAAGTGACCTGGCTCGGCCTGGCGAACTATGTGGAGGAAGAGTTGCCCGACGCGGTGTCGAAGGAGAAGGGCCCGAAGGTGATCCAGACGCCGGAGGTACGCGGCGAGGCGCGGAAGCTGGTGCTGGCGCGCGTGACGAAGGTGTCGGATGGAAGCAATGAGAAGCCGCCGAACGAGAAGATAGCACGTGACCCCAAGCCCGGCGAGGAGCGGTCGGTGGAGATCGCGAAAGGGGTGGAGATGGTCTTCTGCTGGATTCCGGCGGGAGAGGCAACGCTCGGCTCGCCTGCCAAGGAGAAAGACCGTCATGACGACGAGAAGGAACACGAGTACAAGACCAAGGGGTTCTGGATGGGCAAATACCTGGTGACGCAGGAGCAGTGGCAGGCAGTCATGAAGGCCAACCCCAGCGATTTCAGCGCGGAGAGCGGCTATAAGGAAAGAGTGAAGGGTCTGAACACGACCCGCTTCCCGGTGGAGAAGGTGAGTTGGGACGATTGCGTGAAGTTCCTCGAGAAGCTCGACGACGGAGTAGCAGTCAAGGCGCTGGGGATGAAGGGAAAGCTATCGTTGCCACACGAGGACGAGTGGGAGTATGCGTATCGAGGGGGCAAGGGGAACAAGCAGGCGTTCTACTGGGGCGACAAGCTCAACGGCGCGGAAGCGAACTGCGACGGGAACCACCCCTATGGGACAGAGGACAAGGGGCCGTATTTGAAGAGGACGACGAATGTGGGCGACTACGCGAAGGCAGCCCCGCATCCATGGGGGCTGTGCGATATGTCGGGAAACGTCTATCAGTGGTGTGAGAATTTGTACAATGGTGAGCAAAAGTACAGAGTGCTGCATGGCGGTTCCTGGCTCAACGCAGGCAGTGCCTGTCGCGGCGTGTACCGCCACCGGCGCGAGCCCGTCTACCGTAACTGGTTCGTTGGCGTGCGTCTTTCTTTCCGCCTGGACTCGTAAATCTGTACGCTTGTATACACTGCTCTCTACACAAGAGGTAAGGGTGAAGTCTCCCCAAGGGCTGACCCCACCCCCCAGCCCCCTCCCCTAAAGGGGAGGGGGAGCAATACCGGATCAGAGGGAGACTTCACGCCTTCAGACATGCCTCCGGCTCCCCCTCCCGTTTAGGGGAGGGGGCTGGGGGGTGGGGTCTAACCAGCGCCATCCCGTGATCCTTGAAACTACTGATTAGCGACCGGAGTATTGCTGTGTCAGCGTGCTTACTCCGGTCGCTATACTCGTCGCGGGTAGGAATGACACACTGGGAGAGGCAAACCAAGCGCCAGCGAGGGAAGAGTACACGGCCTAGGATGTGCCCTGTTTCCCTCGCTGGCGCGTCGGGCTTCGGGTGTCACCCCTGGCCGTGACGAGTATAACGCTCCCGGCTCGCTTAAGCGGCTGAAAAAAACAACAGGCCGGAAAGCGGCTAGAATTGGTACCTGTACCGCTCTTCTGACTTTCTGAGCAAGACGGCCCGTTCACCGCCGAAGAGTTGTTGCCCTATCGGCATGCTCGTGTTCCTAAAGATCGACAGGACGCCATCAGCCGTCGCAAGGTCATGCGCAAGGCTCGTTCAAAAAAAAACGACCCGTCATGCTCAGAAAGTTAGTAGAGCGGTACAGGAACCAATCCTAGTCGCTTTTCGGCCTGTTGATCGATTTAGCCACCGATGGCGAACAATTATCCCCTACTGGTCGAATCTAGAGATTGCTCGCAGATTACGCAGATTACGCAGATTAAAAACAATAAACAATTGAAACTCCATTCTGTCTTTAATCTGCGTAATCTGCGTAATCTGCGGATAAACTCTTAAAGGCGAATTCAGCTCTCTTGACCAATTCCCGGATGAGGGGCTGGCTAAATCGAAGGACATAGCCACTATGATGGTAAGCGGGGCGTCTCGCTGTCGTCTTCACCTGACAACTGACAACTGACAACTGACAACTGAGATGAACGTCTCCCTGATGGTCACTTGCCTAGGCGATGTGCTTTTCCCGCACGTCGGCATGGCTACCGTTCGCCTCCTGAATCGGCTCGGCGTCGCCGTAGACTTCCCGCGCGCCCAGACGTGCTGCGGGCAGCCGCACTACAACGGCGGCTACCACGACGACGCCCGCGCCATCGCCCGGCACACCATCGAAGTCTTCTCGCGCGCTGACAAAGTCGTGACACCCTCCGGGTCCTGCGCCGCGATGGTGAAGCTCGAATACCCCGAGTTGTTCCACGCCGACCCGGCCTGGCACGCCCGCGCGCTCGACCTCGCATCACGGACGCATGAACTCTCCGACTTCCTCCTCACCGTCCTCGGCGTCGAGGATGTCGGCGCTCGCTATCCCGCGCGCGTCACTTATCACATGGCCTGCCACCTGCGCGGACTGGGCCTCATCGAGGGGCCGATCCGCCTCCTGCGCCGGGTGCGAGACCTGGAACTGGTGCCACTCGAGCGGGCCGACGAGTGCTGCGGCTTCGGCGGGTCGTTCGCCGTGCGCTTCCCCGAGATCAGCGGCGCGATGGTCAACGACAAGTGCGGCTTCATCGAGAAGGCCGGCGTCGATGCCGTCGTCGCCACCGACGCGGGCTGCCTCATGAACATCGGCGGCTGTCTGCGGCGGCGCGACCGGCCGATTCGCACGCTACACCTCGCCGAGGTGCTGGAAAAGACATGAGCGTCTCCCCCTCCGCTCGCGCCTCGTGGATGCTCGTCGCCGTGACGCTCCTCTGGGGGGCGTCGTTCAGCCTGACGCACGCCTGGCAGAAGGCTCCCGAGAACACCGCCGACAAGCTCGTCTCGGGCCTGACGCTGATCGGCCTGCGCATGCCGTTGGCGCTGGTCGTCCTGGCCGCGTGGCAGCCGCGTGTCGTCTTCGGCGTGAATCGGGCCGAGTTCGGGGCCGGGTTCCTGATCGGGGCGGTATTCTTCGCCGGGTTCGCGCTCCAGACCTGGGGTCTCGCCTCGACGACGCCCGCGCTGTCGGCGTTCTTCACCAGTGTCTGTAGTGCCTGGGTGCCGCTGCTGTGCTGGCTCGCCTTCCGCGAACCGCCGCGCTTGCTGACGCTCGCGGGATTGGGCGTCGGCCTGGTCGGCTGTGCCGTCCTCGTCGAGGGCTGGAACCTCCGCTTCGGCGACTGGCTGACGCTCGGGGCGTCGATCCTCTTTGCCGTCCAATTGATCGTCCTCGATCGCGTCGGCAAGCGCTTGAACCCGGCACACCTCAGCACGGGCTTCTTCGTCGCCTTGGGGTCACTCGGCCTACTCGGCGCGGTCGCCGCCGCAGCGTACGGGGACGGCGTCGGCGCGTGGGCCGACTGGGTCGGCGACATGCTCGCCGTCCCCAGGCTCGGATGGTCCCTCGTCGCGCTGGCGACGCTGCCGACGGCGGTCGCCTTCCACTGGATGAACTCGTACCAGCCGCTCGTCCCCGCGAGTCGGGCGGCGCTCATCTACCTGCTCGAGGCGGTGTTCAGCGCCGTCTTCTCCGTGCTGCTCGGCTACGACCCGCTCACCTGGGCGCTGATCCTCGGCGGGGCGCTCATCATCGCGGGAAACGTCCTCGTCGAGCTGCCGGGGTGGTTGAGCGTCGGGCCGAAGTAATAGGATAGCCGCAGGCTGATCGGAAGTTGGGGTTGCCCGTTATTAGGGATCATCGCGGATCTGCTGGTCGCGGCCGCTCCATCTGCGGAAATAAACGTTGCCATGACCGCGTTTGCCGTGGTCGGAGCAGTCGGAATCGTGGCAGAAGCAGTGCTCGGTGGATAGGCGGTTCGGTCCTGACCTACCCTGCGGCCTCGAGTCACGCGGCCAGCACAACGGGCGTCTCCGCCTCGGCGACCTTCTCGCGCCGATCGAGCAACTCCACCACGGCGGGCAGGATCACCAGGGCCGCGACCATCGAGCAGCCGACGCCCAGAGTGAGGATGAACCCCAGCCCGACGAGGCCGCGCTCGGTCGAGATCATCAGCGTGCCGAAGCCGATCATCGTCGTCAGCGCCTTGACGAGGACGCCGCGCCCGATGGCCCGGCTGATCCCCGGCCTCCCTGTGCGCCTGCGGATGAGGTAGTCGTGCAGGACGTGGACGCCGTTATCGACGCCGACGCCGAGGATGAGCGGGAAGGCGATCATGTTCGCGGGGTTGAGCGGCATTCTGAGCAGGCCGAGCCAGCCGAGCGTCAGGACGACGCCGAGCACCAGGGGCAGCACGGCGAGGAGGGTCCGTCCGGGGCTGCGGAAGTCGAGCCAGAGGACGAGGACGATCACGAGGAAGGCGTAGACCCCCGCGCGGACGAGGCCGTCCTTCATCGCCTTGAGTCCTTCGACGGTGCTGAACGGCTTGCCGGTTGCCTCGGCGTCCACGTCGAGGATCTGCTGGGTGAACGTCTCAAGAGGGCCGAAGTTCCACAGATCCTCCTTCGCGAAGACGCGCAGCAGCCAGGTGCCCGACGCTCCGACGTAGCGAGCGCGGAGGCCCGGAGGCAGGTCGTCGAGTTCGATCGGGCGCGGGGTCGAGACCTCGCGCAGCCGGTGCAGGTTCTCCGCGAGGTCTTCCGCGAGGCTCTGGTCGAGTCGCTGGAGGCGCGGGCCGACCACCCCGGCCTCGCCCCGCTGTAGGGAACGCCCGAGTTCGTCGAGGCTGCGGCCCAAGTCGCTCGTCAGCGGCGACCGTTTCGCCTTGGTGCAGAGGGTGAGGACGCCTGCGAGGTCGTCGCGCAGGGCGGCGACATCCGGTTCGACGTGCAGGATCGGCTTGCCGCGGCGCGGCAAACCAGCGAGTTGGGCGTGGATGCCCGCGACGAGCGGCAACTTGGTCGCCTGGTCCGGCGGGACGAGCGAGGCGACCTCGATGACCTGGCTCACACCGGGCATCGCGCGGAAGCGATCGCGCAGGGCGATCGCCTCCTCGCGGCTACTCCGGTAGCTCAGCGCGTGCCAACTCGCCCCCGTCGTGTGGTCGAGCAGCGTGCGTTCCCAGCGCACCGAGTCGAGGTTCTGCGCCTGCAACTCGAGTAAGTTGTGGTCGTACCCGATGCGCGTCGCCGCCGCCCCAAGGACGGCCACGAGGCAGGCGCTCGCCGCGAGGACGAGACCCGCCCGTCGGCGCACCCACGGCAACCAGGTGTCGTCGCGCGGCAGCTGCGGCAGGACGCCGGATTGCGGGATCATGCCGCGCCGGTCGAACACCATGAGGCAGGCGGGCAGGACCGTGAAGCAGGCGAAGGCGCACAGCAGCACGCCGCACCCGGCGATCCAGCCCAGTTCGCCGACGGCCTTGAAGTCGGCGAAGATCGCCGCGAAGAACGCCAGGGCCAGCGTCGAGGCGGCGGTCAGATTGCCGATAGCGACATGGGTCGTCGTGTGCAGGAGCGCCGAGCGGACGCCAAACCCCTGTCGCCGTGCGTGCTCGTAGCGCATCACCCACAGGACGCCGT
>JANXSH010000048.1 GCA_025356615.1 Planctomycetia bacterium
TGGGATTCGTTCGACTTGCATGCCTAATCCACGCCGCCAACGTTCATTCTGAGCCAGGATCAAACCCTTCAAAATATATTCGCTTCGTCGTACCGAGTAAACTCGGCAGACCTGTTCACGACCTTTCTCTCAGCGTGTAAACACGCCTCGAGGCAGCCGGTCTGAATCAATCCACGAAAACGGATCTGATTTTCGCCCATTCGGCTATCATTGAAATCTGTAATGCTTGTCATCCACGTCGGATTGCTCCGACACGAATGACGGCTCACGGATATGATTAGCCGATCAGGCTAACATACCCTCGCGTAATTCTTGCTTGGCTTATCTGTCTTCACCGCGTTGTCAAAGAGGGTGTCGAACGATTGCTCGCTCGACACTCATCGCATAAGCGACACCCTCATATTATCGTGTCTGGCACTTCTGTCAACGGCGGATGTGGGAAAATGATGAAAATGTTTCCCCGCCTCGTGATCGGCACGAGTGAAAGAGATCCCCGGTTGGCCCCTGTCCAAGATGAGGTTGGGCCTTATACACCTAGATTATCCCCTCCGCCCGTCTCGGGGTCAAGTGAATACTCGATGGATACCCAATCATGGCCACGGTACGAGTTCTCATCCTTCGCGGTCCAGGGTCGAACTGTGACGCCGAGGCCCAGTTCGCCTTCGAGCAGGCCGGTGCGGTGGCCGAGCGCATCCACATCAATCGGCTCCGCGAGTCGCCGACCCTGATCCGGCACTACCAGATCCTCGTCATTCCGGGCGGGTTCACTTATGGCGATGACGTGGCCGCCGGCAAGATCCTCGCGAATCAGCTCACCCACTTTCTCGGCGATGCGCTCCGCAAGTTCCGGGACAGCGAACGGCTGATCCTCGGCATCTGCAACGGCTTCCAGGCGCTGCTCAAGAGCGGCCTCATCGTCGCCCCCGATGAAGAGGGGCCGATCGCCACGCTCGCCCATAATACCTCCGGCAAGTTCGAGGATCGCTGGATCCACCTCGCCGTTCAGCCCGGCAAGTGTCCCTTCCTCACCGGCATGGATCGCCTCCACGTCCCCATCGCCCACGGCGAGGGCCGACTCGTCTGCCGACTCGACTGGCACCTCCAGGGTCTACTCCAGGCGGGCCAGGCCGTCCTCCGCTATGTCGATCCCGCCTCGCCGAATGGCCTACCCCCCTACCCTGCCAACCCGAATGGCTCGCAGGGCGACATCGCTGGCCTCTGCGACCCGACGGGTCGAGTCTTGGGACTGATGCCGCACCCAGAACGGCACGTCCTTCCGACGCAACATCCGCGCTGGACCCGCGTAGGATTGAAGAGCGAGGGCGAGGGACTCGCCCTGTTCCGCAACGCGGTCCGCTTCTTCGCCTGATCCACGCGGGAGGTTCGTCATGCCGTTCTCCGTCGAAGAATCCGCCGCCTGCACCCGCCTCGCCAAGCTCGCGCTCGACGAGGATCTCGGGGACGCGGGCGATCTCACCAGCCAGGCCGTCATCGCTGAGGAAGCCCCAGGCCAGGCCGTGTTCGTCTCACGGGCGAACGGCGTCGTCGCCGGCTTGCCCGCCGCCCGGCTCGTGTTCGCCCTCCTCGATCCGAAGGTGTCGTTCCAGGAACTCCTCGCCGACGGCAGCCCGATCCCGCAAGGGACGCAACTCGCGATCGTCCGCGGCCCCATGCGGTCCATCCTGATCGGCGAGCGAACCGCCCTCAATTTCATGCAGCGACTCAGCGGCATTGCCTCGCTCACCGCCGAGCATATGAAACTCATCGCCGACCTGCCGTGCAAGCTCCTCGACACGCGCAAGACCACACCCGGATGGCGGCTCCTCGAGAAATACGCCGTCCGTCAGGGCGGGGGGCACAATCACCGCATGGGCCTGTGCGATGGCGTCCTCATCAAGGACAACCACCTCGCCGCCCTGGGAAGGACGCCCGATGTCGTCGCCCGAGCCGTCGCGCTGGCCCGCGCCAAACACGGACAGAAGGTGCCGCTCGAGATCGAAGTCGATACGCTCGAGCAACTCGATGTCGCCCTGGTCGCGGCCCCCGATATTATTTTGCTCGACAATATGCCTCCGTCGGTGCTGCGCGAAGCGGTTGCGCGACGAGACGCCATCGCTCGAAACGTCCTCCTGGAGGCATCGGGGGGAGTGACGTTCGCCAGCCTTCGTGCGATCGCCGAGACGGGCGTCGATCGCGTCAGCTTGGGGGCGCTGACGCATAGCGCAAAGGCGCTCGATATTGGGCTGGATTACTTGTTCTAATTGCAGAATTAGCCACGGATGAACACAGACGAACACAGATAAGACAAAGAAGGAATTGTAAATGAATTCTGCCTGATCTGTGTTCATCTGTGGCTAATTCTGAAAGAGAGGATAGACCTGCTGTTCGACCCGCTCACTTTCTTCGGCCCCGCTGCCGTGTTTCACGAAGAATGGCACCTGTTGACGGCCCATCTCGGCCAACGTGTCCTCGTCTTTCGGCGGATCGATAGCACCAACACGCAGGCGCTTCGCCTCGTCGATCGGCCCGATCTCGATGGGCTTGCCCTCCTCGCGGATGAGCAAACGCTCGGACGCGGGCAGCATGGCCGATCGTGGTTCGCCTCGCCGAAATCCGGCGTTCTGCTCTCCCTTCTGATGATGCCGCCTCCGTCGATCGCCCGGCCCGTGATCCTCACGGCCCTTGCGAGTGTTGCCGTCTGCCAGCTCGTGCGGGAGCGGACGGGCAAGACGCCTCGGATCAAGTGGCCGAACGATGTCCTCGTCGAGGGCCGAAAGATATGCGGCATCCTCATCGAGCAGGCCCGCCAGGGAACACACGCCGCCGTCGTCCTCGGCATGGGGTTAAATGTCACTCGCTCCAACGATGAGTTTCTCGCTGGGGGACTAGCGGAGGCGACCTCGCTGCGCGCATGTGGCGATGCTTCTGCGGAGCGCGACGAGGTCGCTCGGGCGGTTCTCATCCTGCTCGATGAGTCGTACAGCCGACTGCTTCAGGGGAACTTCAAGGGGTTGGAATCGGCCTGGGTCGCGCACCTCGGCCTTCTCGGCGAAGCGGTCGAAATCGAGTGCCATGATGCCACCCATCGGGGGCATCTCCTCGGACTGAGCTTCACCGGCTTGACTCTCCTTTGCCCGGACGGCGACCATCTCCGGCTCTTTCCCGAGACCATCCGGCACATCTATCGGCGGTGATACATTCGCTTCGATCTCTCTCTTCGTCTTCTCGGGTGCCACAGACTCTAGACGACCTGCTTTTTTTATCTATTCCTCCCACTCTTCGCAGTCCGTTGGTGGTCACGTCAAGATGGGTGAAGCGATCGGTCGAAGGAGGTGATGGAGATTGCACCTTGGGAGAGATCGACCGTGCTAACGCTGACCAGCCCGGATGAAACTGCGCCGATCGAGGTTTCCACACTCGATCTGGACATGAAGATCGACGTGCAACCGCATCCGAGATTTGGGCGACCGCTCGAAGTCACCATCCGCCAGGGGACGTTGATCTCGACGGCCCCGTGGGTCCGATCGCTGGGCAAGTTCGGGATGGAGGTTTCGGTTCAGGGGTGGAAGTTCCCTTCGCCGCCGGAACAGGCTCCCCGTCCGCTCGTCGAAGCGGAGACGAAACTCGATGCAGTCTCACCGATCGAGCCGCCCCTCGTTAAGGCACTGGAAAAGAAACCGCTCCCCGAGGACTACCCTGTATTGGAAGGCGGGGACGGAGCCTCGCCAACGACCGCACTCGCGCAGGCACAAACGCACCTCCGCCCGCCGCGCGACACGGTCCTGATCCGCGACCGACTCCTGTATCTGCTCCAGCCGCCGCTCGAGAGCATGTTCGGGGGGAGCAAGATCAGCCTGCCCTTCCCGCCGTTCCCGTATCAGATCGCGGGCATCGCGTTCCTGATGCCGCGCTTCCACGCCCTGATCGCCGACGAGATGGGGCTGGGGAAGACGGTGCAGGTAATCGTCGCGCTCCGCCTTTTGTTCCAGGCGGGGCTGATCCAGAACACGCTCATCGTGTGCCCGAAGCCGCTCGTGACGAACTGGTCGCGAGAGCTCCGACTTTGGGCACCGGACATGCCCTTCGAGGTGCTGACGGGCGACACGGAGGAGCGCCAGGCGATGTGGCAGGTGTCCAACTGTCCGGTGAAGCTCGTTAATTACGAGTTGCTGACGCGCGACGCGAGCCTGATCGCCGACGAGAAGGTCAAGTTCGACATCGTCGTCCTCGACGAGGCGCAGCGCATCAAGAGCCACGACTCGAAGACGGCCCAGGTAGTGCGCAGCCTCAAGCGCGACCGCAGCTGGGCCATGTCGGGCACGCCGATCGAGAACCGCGTCGAGGATCTCATCAACATCTTCGCCTTCGTGGACCCCAAACGCATCCCCGCCGACACGCCGATGAAGATGCTCTCCTCCCTGACGAGCGATTGTATCCTCCGCCGGACGAAGGAGATGGTCGCCAGCGACATGCCGGCGCGGATCATAAAGGACGTGCATCTCGAACTCAGCCCGGCCCAGCGTGCGTCCTACGACATGGCGGAGAAGGAGGGGATCGTCCAGCTCAACCGGATGGGCGACACGATCACCGTGCAGCACGTCTTCGAGCTGGTCATGCGGCTCAAACAAATATGTAATTTCGACCTGCGCACGGGCGAGAGTACCAAGCTCGAGCAGCTCGTCCACGACATGGAAGAGGTCGCCGCGAACGGGCGCAAGGCGATCGTCTTCTCGCAGTGGACCGAGCCGCTCGAGATCATCGCCCGCGCGCTGAAGCCCTACAACCCCATGCTCTACCACGGCAAGGTGCCGCACCACTCGCGCCAGGTCATCCTCGACGAGTTCAAGAGCAACCCGAAGAAGCACGTCATCTTGATGAGCTACGGCACGGGCAGCGTGGGGCTGAATCTCCAGTTCACGAACTACGTCTTCCTCTACGATCGGTGGTGGAACCCCGCGATCGAGGACCAGGCGATCAACCGCGCCCACCGCCAGGGGCAGAAGTCCACGGTCTTCGTCTCGCGCTTCCTCACGCCGGGCACGATCGAGGCGCGAATCGCGGAGATCCTCGAGACGAAGCGGGCGCTGTTCCAGGAGATCCTCGACGGCAACGGCCCGCCGCCGAACCTGGGGATGAGCGAGGAGGAGGTGTTCGGGCTGTTCGACATCCAGGCGCGGCCGAAACGGGGGTGATGATCCAGACCCACGGACAGCCTTTATTTCACCACTTTCAACCGAAGCGGAGCTGCTTGGAGCAATCCGGACCCTGAGCCGTCCTCGAGGAGACGCCATCCCTCGGGAGCCGGGTTCACCCGCGTGAAATAGCTCACATGCAACGTATACTCGCCCGGAAGCATCCAGTAGGAACCTTGATGGTAGTCGTGTTCGAGGGACTGTAACGGAATCGAGTACGTTTCCCCCGGTGCGATGGAAACCGTTTTGGGGGGTGGCATCCCTCCAACAATCCCGATTTGATAGGGCAAGCCAGGATCGTTGACTGCCCCGTCGCCGGCCAGATACGAATAGAATCGTCCATCCGTGTCGAGGACGAATGGCGTTTCGCTCCTATTCCGAATGTTCAAGAGTAGATCGACCTTGGGTGAAGGCGGAAGTTCCTGCCCCACGTCGAAATGGCGGAGGTATTCCGAAAGCGACTTGCCACCCAGGTCGAGTCTGTAGTTCTCCGCGAGGGAAACAACCGTCGTCTCCAGCGAGACGGCTGGATTTCGCTTGGGATTGGCCTCGGGCTTCTTTGGACGAGCCAGAGTCTCCACATCCCATGAGGTAGTGCCCTCTTCTCCTCCTACTACCACCAAGGACTTCCCCTCCGGGGAGAAGGCCAGCGCCCGAATCGTACTCGTGTGCCCCTTTCGCCTACTTTCATCGACCCATCGACCGCGCTCCTTCCCCGTGAGCGCATCGAAAAGGACGACTCCGGTTCGACAAGCCGTCGCAAGATATCTGCCATCCGAACTGAGGGCCAGGCATCCCGAGTCGTCGAGATTTACGAAATGACGCAGTCTCTTCCCGGTTCGCGCGTCATGGAGAACGACGGTGTGACCATCGGTCAGCGCCAGGGTGGTTCCGTCCGCTGAGGCGATGGCCTCTTTCACATACGAGTAGGAATCGCGCGTCGGACCTCCGGGGCGGTCGGCGCACTTCCCCGTAACTAGATCCCAGTCCTGAACCAGTCCGGTTCGGCTCACCGAAATCAGCTTCCGGCCATCACGACTGAAGGCCACTGCCAGCCCATTCGTCTTCAGGCGAACGCGCTCCTTGCAGGTGGTCGTGTCCCAGACGATGGTACTGTCGTTGAGGTGCCTCGAGGCCAGCAATTTCCCGTCGGAAGAGAAGGTCAAATAGTGGAGCGACTCCGCGTAAGGGTTCACCTCACCCTTCGCAACGAAAAGAGTCGCAACCTTACGCACCTGACTGAGAGTGCTAACATCCCAGAGGCACAGCGCATGCCGGGCGTGGATCAGGCCACGATCGTAATGGACCGATGCCAGTCTTTTACCATCGGGCGAGAAGGCCACATAGGTACATCCCGCGTGTTCTTCGCCGGGCTTACCTATCGCCCGTTCCTTGCCATCGGCTGTGTCGCGTACCACGAGATCACAAGCCACCGTCTTGCCGTCTGGAGCGAAGGCCACAGAATCCGTCCACTGACGTATCTGGAACGTGGGCCATTTCCCCAGTCGATGGTCCTTCGACGGTTGCGCCAGTAGTCCGAAGCTCATGAGAGCCACCATGACCAGCACCAACGCCCACCTCTGCCTGACTGTGACCATCGGAGTATCCTTTCATCCATGAACAATGATTACTGATCGCCGCGCAAAGAAGGTTACACTGATTGGAGTTTCAACCCTGCTCGAGCACCCGTTCCTCCGAATTCTATCCGGCACCAAGAGTAACCCTCTTTGCGCGGCGATCAGTAGAACACCACGATTGTCCGTTCCACGGCCCAGGGGTCAATAGTAGTGTCCCCGTTCTCGAGCAAATAGTCGCTGTTTCGGCTCTCCTGGCCGGGGATCGGGTTGACGATGACCATCGCGGCCCCGCGCGCCAGCACTTCGGAGGTCGTCAGGCCGCCCGGCTTGGAGATGACGAGGTCCGCCGCCGCGATCAGCTCGTCGATCTGGTCGGTGAAGCCCAGGACGTGGACCTTGTGCGGCATCGGCGTCTCGCGGCATTTCTTCTCGAGGTCCGCCTTCAACTCGGCGTTCTCGCCGGCGACCATGACCACCTCCAGCAGTTCTTTGCAAGCGTAAGCCCCGTCGCCGACGAGAGTAAAGCGTCGATTGGGATGCCGTTGCACTATCTGGGCCGGCATCCCGGACGCCAGGACGGGGCGACTCTTGTCCTGCTCGCCTGACCGATGCAGGCGAGCGAGCAGAAGGAGAGCCAGCGCGGCGTTTCCGGTGGAGCGGTTCTGAAAGGCAATGGCGACGACGACCCCCGTCATGGCCCGAGGCGGTGGCGACTCGCTCGAGAGTAGAGGCGACGGCATCGCGGAACCAGCCGAGTCCCCGGACGGTACGGCCGGTCTCGTGCGAGAGGGTGTCATCGACGAGCAGGGTGACGCGCCCGGTGAACGAGAGGCGAGAGGAGAGGAGAGTACCGACACTCTGAGCGAGTCCCGAGGGGGCCAGGCGGGCCGCACGAAGAAGGTGTAGAAGGTGTCCAGTTCATGGCGACGACGGTGATCGGGCGGGGATTCGGGGTGGGCATCCTCTCCGACGCGCAAAAGGGATTTCTTGCGCAGACACATGAGGCAGGAAAGCAGGAGTAGGCCGGAGGTGACGGCGGAGGGAGCGGTGGAGGCGGGAGAAAGAACCTCGACCAGGGGACGCAGGCTGTCTATCATGGGCCACAGGGGGGAGCCTCCTGTTCCTCGTCGTTTGGCGACTACAAGAATAGGAAGTTCCCCCTGTTTCGTCTCTCTCGTGTAGCAGGCAAACCGTGTTCGCCCGTTCAGATGGTTTTGCGAAAGTATAGCGACATCGTTTCCTGGATTCGTAGTTAGGTTCCAGCGGACCCTTTGGGATTTGGGATACGAGCGACGTATTTCCCATCAGGACTGATCGCTCCGATCGGCAGGGAATACCCTTCGCGCTGGAAAATGATCGGCTTTACCGTGATCTCGGTCAACTTCGGTCCGTCGGCGGCCATCACCAAGGCTGCGAAGGAGCCGACCAACGCGATCATCAACACGACACGAGGAGTCGTTCTCATGGAAGCCTCCTACCGGCGAGGACGATAACAGGGTCACGGAGAGAAGCGTTTGGGTGGCCCGAGTCACTTCTTCTGGTCCTTCGGCTTCTCTTCTGGTTCCGGCTCCCCGTCCGGCGCCGGGTTGGGGTTCTTCAGGTCGAGGGTCATTCGCCCCCCGCTACCGAGCGATGAGAAGAAGCGATTGCCGTCGCTCGACATCATGGAGGCAAAGAAACGCCCCTTGCCTACCCATGCCTTCAGTTTTTGGGGAGGTGTGGGCGAAATCACGGCGGTCGGGGGGTCTTCCGTCTGCCAGTCCCAGAATCGGATCCCCCAGTCCCTTCCCTTCGCGTCTCTCAGGCGAGAAGAAACGGTAGCGATGATGCGCTTCCCATTTGGGGAAAATTCGATAGTGCCAGCCCCAGCCAAGCCCGTTCGTCCCTCGGTCTTCTCGCCGCCGGTCGTGCGGTCGAACACCTTGATGCCGCGACTGGTCCCGCAAGCACACCAGCGCCCGTCGGGGCTGATGGCGACGGACTCTACCAATCCGATGTGTTCGTAGAGCTTGCGATCGTGCTTCCGTGCCTTCACGTCCCAGGTGTGCACGACGCCATTCTTTTGGTCCGCCGTGACCAGCCACCGGCCGTCGCGCGAGAGGGCCAGGAAAAAAGCCCGGTTGTTACTCGGCAGGTCGCCCAGCGCCTTGCCGGTCTTCAGGTCGTAGACGGTCGCGAACTCGTTCTTGCCGGCGACCACCACGATGTCATCGTTGTGGGCGCAGCGCGGGCTACCTTCGTATCCCCCTCCTCCCCAAGGTTGGCCGGTCTTGAGACGGATGGTGCGGAGCCGCTTGCCGGTCTTCACATCATAGACCTCGAACTGGTAAAGAGATCCGTCTCCGTCCTTGCGATCCTTCCGGGTGCTATCACACAACAGCCGGGTAGAATCGGGTGTGAAAGCCACCCCCTGAACCCAGGTGTCGAGGCGGTGCAGCACCTTCTTTGTGGCGAAATCACACAGGTGTAATTTCCACTCGATCAACCCCTTGGGGCTCGGCACATAGGCGACGAACTTGCCGTCGCGGCTGATGGCGCTATGGAGCGGGTTACAGTTACCGGAGTCGAAGACCGAAGGCGAAGCGGTGATGATGGGTGGTTTCTTCTCGTCGGCAGCGATTGCCAAGAAGGCCAGGCAACCCAGGGCCGAGATCGCCAAGAGACAGCGCGTAGCTGGTCTCATGGAAAAGCCTCCCGCCGGGCTAGGACGAGCGCGATCCAGATCGATCGCGCTCGTCCTGTCCGATGAACGTGGTGGATCAGGAGTCGGGGTCTACACTCCTCGACTCGTCGAGAGGCTTACAACTTCTCCAACTCGACCGTATTGGCGTTGGGCCTGTTGATCTGCCAGGTGGCCGGGATCGTGCCGAATCCTCCGACGAACCCTGAACTTGGAGTTACGGAAACACTCAAACGCCCTGGCGTATGTTATCATGAACGCATTGCTCCCGCGAGGGCGGGTTCAGGGCTTTTTCGGCATGGGATCCTCGTCGGGTTCGCCGACCGGCTTCGGGTTGGGGTTCTTCAGGTCCAGGAGCAGGTGCCCCCCCTCACCACCGACGGACAAGAAGCGGTTGCCATCGTCGCTCATCAGCCGAGCGTGGAACCGACCCATGTGCCGCCACGCCTCGAGCATCTTGGGGGTGACGGGGCAGACCAAAGTGCTCGGCGGCTTCTCCGTCTGCCAGTCCCAGATCCGGAGGCCGAAATCGACCCGGTCGGGCGAGGGCATCCGATACGAGTTGGACGCAACGATCCGTTTGCCGTCGGGGGAGAATGCGATCGCGTCGGCCCTGTCCAGTCCGATACGTCCCTCGGTCTTCTCGCCGCCGGTCGTGCGATCGAACACCTTGACGCCGCGACTGGTCCCTAACGCACACCAACGACCGTCGGGGCTGATCGCGAATGCTTCGGCTCCCTGGAAATGGATGTGTTCGTAGAGCTTGCGATCGTGCTTGCGTGCCTTCACGTCCCAGGTGTGCAAGATACCACTTTTTTGGTCCGCCGTCAGCAACCAGCGACCATCGCGCGAGAGGACCATGAAAAAAGCCCGGTGGTCGCTCGGCAGGTCGCCCAGATCCTTGCCGGTCTTCAGGTCGTAGACGGTCGCCAACTCCTTCGTGCCGCCGACCACCACGATGTCGTTGCTGAGGCCGAATGGGGGAGTACCGTATGCGTCTCCACCGCCCCAAGGCTGGCCGGGCTTCAGTCGGATGGTGCGAAGTTGCTTACCCGACTTTACATCGTAGATTTCGACTTGGTAGATCGGATCTTTTCGATGGGAACACAAGCAGACCAGATGGGTCGAATCGGGTGTGAAAGCCGCCCCCTGGGTTCCCAGGAACGGGAAGGCATGGAGCACCTTCCCCGACGCCGTTTCGTGGACTTGCATGATCGTTTCGGCCTTATCGTTGCGCTCCAAGAGACGAGCGACGTACTTCCCGTCTGGACTGAGCGCGCCGATGGGCAGGGAGAATGATCGTCGCTGGAAGACGATCGGTTTTGCCGTGATCTTAGTCAACTTCCCTTCGTCGGCGGCCGTCGCAAGTGCGGCGAAGGAGCCGACCAACGCAATCGTCAACAGGACACGATGGGTCGTTTGCATGGAAGCCTCCTACCGGGCTAGGACGAGCGCGATCCGGATTGATCGCGCTCGTCCTAGCCGATGAACGTGGTGGATCATGAGTCGGGGTCTACGCACCTCGACTCGTAGAGAGGGTTACAGCTTCTGCAACTCGACCGTCTTGTTATTGTTGACCTTGTTGATCTGCCAGCCTGCCGGCGGCGGACCGAAGTTGCCGGCAACCCCGCCCGTCGTGGTGATGATGGCCCGCGATTGCGCAGGCGGAAGCCCATTCTTGAGCTTGACGGTCAGAGTACCGCCCAGCGTGGCCGTACCCGTGACATTCACGCTGCCCCACACGTCTCCTGGCTGCGTCGGGTCGCCGATATCCACCTGGAGGGTGCCGCCCGCGTTGAGTACCAGGTTGCCGGTGAGCGCCAGAACCCCGCTCAATTCCAGCGTTCCACCCTGCACGTCCAAGTTGCCACCTTGAATCGTTCCATTCGCATTCAGCAGCCCGCCCGAAAGCGTGTACTGAATCCCTACGTTGTTGAGGAAATCGAGTTTGCCACCGTTGAGGTTGACGGTGCCTCCGGTCTGATTCAGACCCTTTCGCATTTGGATCGTCTGGCCAGCGATGTTGACCGTTCCCGACGAGACGAAATACGTGAGGATGATGGTCTGCCCCGCACCGACGAAATTGACCGTGCCCAGCGCGGTGTTTTGGAAGGTCGAGGTGTCCGCCGGAATCATGCTCAGAGTGTTCCCCGCCGAGGTGATCGTGAAGGCTCCCGTGTTGATGAGCGAACTTCCGGTGTTCATAACGATATCACCCGAAGTCCACGTTCCACCACCGATCTGGAGCGTTGAACCCGTGGTCGTGAGCGCGACTCCACCGGCGTTGTTGAGATTCACCGAGGAGGCCGTCACGGTCGTTCCACCGATGATGGAACCGTTCGTCGAGAACAGCCCCCCGTTGAGTTGGAACGTTCCCGGTCCCGTCAGATCGCCCGTGGCGAAGAGCATCATCAGCGGATTGACGACGAGGTTCACTCCGGCTGGAGTGGCGATCGACCCACCCGTATCGACCTCGACCCTGCCAAATCCGGTGATCGAGGCACCTGCGTTCGCCGTGTAGGTGCCCGTGATATACAGGACAGCCGACGGCCCGACGTACATCCCTGCGCTCACCGAATCGGTCCCGTTCAATCGGAAGTTGCCGGTCAGGACGTTCGCGATCGGCGCGCCCAGCGGCGGCGCGGAAAATTCGGTGAAGTTAGAATCGAAGTTCAGATTGTTGGTCGAGGCGTTGAGCGCGATCGAGAGTACACCATTGTTGGTGAAGTCTGCACCAGCGGCATAGGTGTGATCGCCGCCGGACACGACCATAGTTCCCTTGTTCGTGACCGTCGAGGCCGCCCCGGTCGCGATGTTCCCGTTGACCCAATTGAACTGCCCGTTGTTGGTCAGATTCGTCCCGTCGAGGGTCAGAGTGGAGACGTAATCCGTCAGCGTGCTGTTCGTGTCGATCGTCAGGTTCGTGACCCCGAGCGTCGCGGCCGGGCCGTACAGGTTGAAACTGCCCGCGTTACCCGCCGCCCCGGTGATGGCGAACGTCCCCGCCCCGTCGATCGTTGCTCGGGCGGTCGGCGCGCTCATCGTTACCGTGTGCGACGTGAGCGTGACGGCGTTGTCGATCGTGATTTCCTGAGTGTTCGCAACGGTTGCCGTGAGGTTGAGAATCGTGGCCGTGAGGTTCGTCGATACCTTCAGAACACCGCCGTAGCCGGACAGCATTTGGATGCTCGCCAGGTTCGCTAGTCCCGCGTTCGCCACCGGCTGGCTGAAGTTTGGACCCTTGATCGGCGAGGCGGGGTCGAACCGGACATCATCTCCCGCCGCAGGGGCAACGCCGCCGAGGTAGTTGCCGCCCACGGTCATGAGGTTACTCACGACCCCGCTCCAGGTCACGACCGCCGGAGCCAGTCGCGTCTCGAGCGACTCCAGATGCAGTCTGG
The DNA here is from genome assembly GCA_025356615.1 of Planctomycetia bacterium. Taxonomy (GTDB): domain Bacteria; phylum Planctomycetota; class Planctomycetia; order Gemmatales; family Gemmataceae; genus JANXSH01. Next base: position 12,851 of record JANXSH010000048.1, read on the forward strand.
CCCGCCTTGGTAGGGGGGGGGGG
>JANXSH010000088.1 GCA_025356615.1 Planctomycetia bacterium
CCAGGTGGGGAACGAAGGAGCCGCGCGCGAAGTAAGCGGTTTTCCTGTAGCCACTTAGCGCGATGTACGCAGCGGCGAGCGTCATCGGCCCCCGCTTACTTCGTGCGCGGCTCCTTTGCTCTCCGCCTCGTCCTCAGAAAGAGTGGCGGAGAACCCTTATTCCAATACGAAGGTCTCGAACCAACGCGGCACCCAATCGGATCGCACCTCCGGACGTTCCCCGCCCTCGCTCTCGGCGACGAGCAAGGAAGTCGTTCCGCTGGTGTCGAAGAAATACGCCCGGTCCGTATGGCGGATGGCGTCGCGCACGAGGTCGAGGGAGTGGCGGTAGCGGGAGATGATCTTGTCCCTCGGCACGTCGTGGCCGCCTTGCGTTACTCTCAGTTGGACGCGAGCGATGTTGATTTCGGGGTCTTCGGTGGCGACGTAGTATAGGTAGGTTCGGAACCCCAATCGTTGGGCCTCGCGTAGCACATCGACCTTTCCCGGCTCGGACATCACCGTCTCGAAAGTGAACGATATCGACCCGAGGAGTAGTTTGCGACGAAGGAAATCGGCAAGGACAGAAGCGTAGTACGAGTTCATCGCCAAGCCGGAAAAATCGACGACTCGACCGTCACACCGAACGACCGATGCGGCGTCCGCGAGACGATGTTGCTTCAGGAACGCGGACGAAGTGAAGGCGTCTCGGATTTCGCTCTCGTCAGCGGAGACGTTGAACGGGCCGAGGTCGAGGTGCCCACTTCGGTCAATGGTCGCCTCCAGATCATCCGGGTTGACGAGTACGCCGATGAAGCGGGAGTTGTACTCTCGGGCGATATCCCGCTGGACCGTCGTCTTGCCGGAGCCGTTGGGGCCGGCGAACATCCGCATGCGGGGCGTTCCGTTGCTCACCTCTTGCCCCTCTTCTTGATATCTTTCGCCTTCGTTCGGGGCGGGAGCATCCGAATCAATTCCCGCTCCCCCGTTCCGCTCACGCGGTACAAACCGTCGCCGATCATCATGACCATCGGCATCCCCGACGCGACCGCCCGCCGGTGGGCCGCGTTCAACGCCCTCACCGCGATCTCTGGAACGCGCTTCTCCATTTTCGACATCTTCCGCTTGTTCACGGGATACGCCTCTCGAGAATCGTGCTGGCCCCTCGATCTCATTCTATCACCTACCGTAACGACCTTCTTCCCTTCAGCGTATTTTCGGCGTTGTTCAACAAAGCCAGAGACGGGGTAAGAGTAGGCCCCGCGAGCCGAGCGGGGCTGGCCCAGTCCGGCTCGGCTCGCCGGACCTACTTCTGTTACCCCCCTTGAACCATCGCCTATTTTCCCCTTGCCCTCCGCCCCCCATCGCCTACGCTTACCCTCGAGGCGCTTTCGTGAGGGATGGATCCCTCGCGCGCCACATTCCTCTTTTTTCCACGAACGGCAATCCGTCCTTCGCCGTGTTTCGTCGGAATGGGTGACGGTATGAGCAGACCTGCCAGCAGCGTGTGCGCCCAGCCGAACAAGGAAGTCGAACCCGAGCCAGTCGTGGACTTCGCAGCGAAAGCCTATGTCGTGGCACCGACCCCCTGCAACGGGACCAACACTCCCATCGTTTGGGGGGATGTCCTCCTGCGCACTTTCAACGAGGTGCGCGACGAATTGGTCAGCACGTTGTGGTACGTCTTGGGAGACAAGCACGACGCACAGGATATCGCTCAGGAAGTGTTCCTTCGCTGTTGGCGGACCCAGGACGGGTTGCCCGAGGTGCAGAACTTGCGAGCCTGGATCTTCCGAGTCGGGCTGAACGCGGCCAAGGATCTCCAGCGTAGCGCCTGGAAGCGGCGAGTCAAGGCCATGCCCGGAAGCGACATCATGCCGACCCTCGAAAGTCCACCGCCGACACGCGACCTCGAAGAACGCGAATCGCTCGACCTGCTCCGCGAGGCGCTCATGCACCTCCGGCCGGAAGAGAAAGAAGTGTTCCTCTTGCGCCAGAACGGCGAGCTGACCTACGAGCAGATCGCCGAGATGTCCAACCGCCCCGTCGGCACCGTCAAGACGCAGATGCGATCGGCGCTATCGAAACTACGCAAAGTGTTGGCCTGCTGAACGCGGGAATCGCGAGACGGGACCACCCGCCTCGATGTGGGAGAGAATCATGACCGGCTGTCTCGGCTGTC
>JANXSH010000105.1 GCA_025356615.1 Planctomycetia bacterium
CTACTCACTGTCTTCCTTCTTTGTATTTCTCGGTGCCCTCGGTGACTCTGCGGTTCGTTCCTCTTTTATGGATCGACCGGCCTCGACCCGCGCTCCGCGACGTACTTTTGTAACAGCGCGAACGCCTCGACTTCGCGCGGCCCGCCGGTCTTTTCGACCAGGGGAAGGAGACGGCGGAAGTCCTCCTCGATCACGTCTAGGGGGAGGAGGTGTACGCGCGTCGCCAGGATCGCTGCTTCGAGGACGGCGAACTTCGCACGGTTGAGGCCGAAGGCATCGCGCAAGGGGTGGGTCTGCACCACTTCCGCCGTGAATCGCTCTCGCAACGGATCACCGGACCGCGAGACGATGCGGAATTCGTAGGCCCGGCACGCCTCCACGAGGATCTTGCCGCGAACCCGCACGGCGTCCCTCATCGCAGGCGCGGGACGAACCTCGCCGATCGCCGCCTGGGCCAGGAGGAGCACGTCCTCACTGACGTGGAGGACGCCTTCGGGATGACGCGACAGATTTGCATGAGTCTGCGAAGTGCGAAAAGGCAGCAGAGTGAACGACAGGAGACCGGAGGCCGGGTAATCGTCCGGGACGATCGGCCCCATCGGGGCGATGTTGACTCGCCCCAGCTCATCGACCGTCGTGACGATCCCTTCGAGGATCATGGGCCAACCGAAACGGCGATCAGCGGTCGCACGAGGTCGAGGAGTTCGGCGTGGGGGTCCGTCCGGGTGATGATCTGGATGACGGCCAGGACGACCATGACGACGGCGACGATGAAGACGTAGAGGAAGCCCCGCAAGAGCAGCTGGAGTAGCGAGAGCCACATCCCCCGGAAGACCGAGACCGAAGCGAGGATGGGGTACACGATGGCCGGTATGGCCCAGAGGACGACCAGCGCGATCCCTGCCGTACTCAGGGCGAGGGTGCGATTTTCAGGCTCGAAGGGGGCCTTCGTGGCCCCAGAGTAGACGCCGAGCGCGGCGGTGGCGGCGACCGATAGGCCCGTGACGAGGAAGACGACGAGGAGGAGTTTTCCCCAGGCCATCGGCGGGGCGTCGGCGACGGCGGAAGCCGACCAGAACAACACGATCTCGAGCAAGAAGATGACGACGAGAGCGAGCGCCGTTTCCACAGGACCATAGCCAAACATATCCCATCCTCCCGCCAAGACATCGAGCGAATCCGCATAGGAATGTGGATAGCTTATCGCGCGGGAAGAGCTTCGTCTCACAGGACGCGATGAGTCACCAGGACGAAGACGAGAGGGGGGAAATTGCGCAACAGAAAATAAATGATAAATTTATGAAGAATTCCATTGTCAGACCGGGATGTGGTTGTCTACAGTAAAGATGACACTCGGGACTCGTACCGAAAGCGCGGTCATCTCTGGATGACCCTCTCCACTCCGAGCGTCAATTTTCGATTCTCTCCAGTTGTCGAGAACTAGCGGTTTGTTGCTAATCCTGGCCGATCATATTACATAATCGTTTGGGCAAACACTACGTTCTTCCCCTCTCTGGTGATCGGGGATGGGGAGTTGTTCAGGGGTATCTCGAGGGTCTGTCTCCATAAAGGTGTTCTCGACCCTCGCTTACTAATCTAGTCGTTTCATCGAGACGTTTCTTTCGGGAGAATGAAGAGATGAGAAAAATTTCCCGCAGGGTCGGCTTCACGCTGATCGAACTGTTGGTGGTGATCGCGATCATCGCGATCCTCATCGGCCTGCTCCTGCCCGCCGTCCAGAAGGTCCGCGAGGCCGCCGCTCGCATGCAGTGCAGCAACAACCTCAAGCAGATCGGACTCGCTGCGCACAACTACCAAGGCACTTACGAGAAGCTGCCAGCCGGCACCGATGTCCAGGGCGTAGGCGTCCTCGTCTACCTGCTCCCCTTCATGGAGCAGGATGCCCGCTACAAGAATTTCTCGTTTCGGCCTTCCCTCTATGGACCGTACTACAGAGACCCGCTCAACCGGCCGCCGAGCACGAGCACCGATGTCATTCCTCCTCGTCCGGATGGGGCTCAGTTCTACGGAACGGAAGGCACGATCAAGAACTTCATATGCCCGTCGGCTCCTGATCCTCTACAGTACACCACCGTCATGATGATGGTCGATTACGGCACCTCCGGTCTGGACTATGCGAGCGGTGCTCCCTTTGGCCATGTCTTCTCCGCCGCCCCCGGTCGTCTGGTCCTCGGTCGCAACAACTACCTCGGCATGGCAGGATACTATCCGGGTAACCCGCTCAACGCGGGCTTCTTCACCCACAAATCGGTGAATTCTCTCGCCCGAATCCCCGACGGCACGAGCAACACGGTCATGTTCGCCGAGTACTGCGGTCAGAACATCCTCAACTGGGGTGGCGGTGGTGGCATTCCGGACGGACCCGCTGGTGCCTCCTGGGTTTGCGGTTACAATTACTCCGGTTTCGGAACCCCGACTTCTGGTGCGGCCGAGGGAAGGTACTACCTGTTCGGCAGTCGCCACACGAACGTGATCAACGCTTCTATGGGCGACGGCTCGGTCCGGACGCTCTCGACGACCATCGATTTCAACACCTGGGTGTACATCACGGGTATCCAGGACGGTGTGGTGGTAGACTTCTAATTCGCCGGAGATCCTTCTCATGATTCGTTCGCTTGTACTCGCCGCGCTCCTCCTCTCCTTCTGTGCCGTCGCCGGCTGCAAGGAGAGTGTCGGGGGTGGCTCCGTACCCAAGGCCCAAGACGCGCCCAATAAGAATTACGAGACCAAGACCCCTTCGGGGGGCGGGGGGGCTAAAGCCGCTCCCAACCCTGAGTGATCCTTCCCGGCCCCTGGTTGCTCCGCAATCAGGGGCCGAATCTTTTCTCCTCCGCGAACTCCGTACCCCTAGCGAGGTGTCTTCCCTATCTCTATACTTGGTTCCGGTCTCTTGCCTTCCTCCGATGTTCGCGAGTGGGTTCATGCTCGATAACGCGCCGTATCTCTCTTGCCAGCACGCCGGCCTTACGATCGAAGGCTACTCGCGTGCTGCCGTCCAATCGTACTGGCGCTTGCCCGAGTTGAAGATCGGGTTCGATCTGGGGGCGCATCCGTGGGACTTCATGGGCACCCAGACGTGGTTCCTGTCGCACACCCACCTCGACCATGTCGCCGCCCTTCCCGTCTACGTCGCCCGGCGGCGGATGATGAAAATGGAGCCGCCCACGATCTACGCCCCGGAATACGCCATCGACGACCTGCGGAAACTGCTCTCGGTCATGCAGCGCCTCGACCGGGGCCGGCAGACTTGCGACCTGCGCGGCGTGAAGGCCGGCGACGAGATCGAATTGTCCCGCGAGAACGTCGTCACGGTTTTCGCGACGACGCACACCATCCCGTCGCTGGGGTACGTCGTCTGGGACCGGCGGAACAAGCTCAAGGACGAATTCATCGGCCTGCCCGGCGACAAGATCCGCGACCTGAAGCAGTCCGGCGTCGCGATCACGCGCGAGGTCCGCGTCCCATTGGTCGCCTACACGGGCGACACCAGCCCCGCAGGCATCGACGCCTACCCGCCGGTGTTCCAGGCCAAGATCCTCATCACGGAAATGAGCTTCATCCGCGCGAAACACCGCCGCGAGAAGATCCACAAGTTCGGCCACATGCACCTCGACGACTTCCTCGAGCGCGCCGACCGTTTCGAGAACGAGCTGATCATCTGCGGCCACTTCAGCACGCGGTATCACCCCGACGAGATCCGCCGGACCCTCGACGCGCGCCTCCCTCCTGGGCTGCGCGACCGGCTACGAATCTGGCTGTGACGGTGCGGTGTTCGTGCAGGATGGTCATTGCCGAGTCGTGCTCTAACCCCGGCCCGAATGAACCCCACTCATAGGCGACGTGAAGACCTCACCCCCCGACTCCTTGCGGGAGAGGGGGCTGGGGGGATGAGGTCTTCGCGCTGGGCGTGCCGTCTCAGCCGGACCCACTTGCGGCGATCATCGGCGGATGTTCCTGCGCGAGCGTCGCTCGAGCCGGCGCGGCGCGCGACCTGCTCTGGGTGTAACTACGGAAGTAGGCAAAGGAGAGGCGCTGCCCCAAGCCCAGCGATTGCAATCGCTGGGCTTCGCCCACTTCCATAGCACACCCACCTGCTCTTGTTCTCACCCCGGCCCTTGTGGTCTACTCTTGCCTGAGATGGCCGCTCCCTCATGTCTTCGTGCCGTCTCGATCTAGAGAATTGAACCGGACGGAACCCGGTTCGTGACCGTTCCTCAGGGAAGAGGAGACCCTCCCATGCCTACCCGCCTGGTCTGCGCCTTCGTCGTCGCCGCCGTCCTCACCACCCTGGCACCGGCGGTTGCCCCGCCTGGCAGCCTGGATGCCGGACACATTCGCGTACTGCTTCGCCGACTCGATTCTGAAAGCTTTCGCACACGGCTTCGGGCCGATACCGAACTGCGGGCAATGGGCAAGGGCGTCCTGCCTCTGCTCCGCGCCGAACACGAGCGGACCGACTCGCTCGAAGTCCGAGACCGGCTGACGGTCATGATCCACGATCTCACGATCGACGAGCGCGTCGGGCAGCTCGTGAAACTGCTCGGCGACAAGGACGCCCTCAACCGCGCCCGCGCCGACTACGCTCTACGCCACGCCGGGGCAGGCGTCGTGCCTCTGCTGAAAAAGGAAATGCGCCCCGAACTGGGAGGCGAGCAACGCAAGCAGATGGAGAAGATCATCGCGGAAATGACGCCACGGGCGCGATGAGGTAGAAATGCAAGGAACGGGACACGGATTCGACGGATGAGGCGGATGGATACGGATCAGGGGAGAGAATGAATTCCTCTTATCCGTATCGATCCGTTTCATCCGCTCGATCCGTGTCCCATTCTTTTGGTCCATTCCGGTTGCTCCTGGGAAGAAGTGTCGTATAACGAACTCGAGGTGAATTCCTTTCATCTCGATTGCAGGGTGCGTTTTCCTCTGGCATCCTCGTGTCCGATCACTCAGGAGGTGAGGTAGCGGCTGGTTTCGCGAAGGGGCCGACGTGAAGGCTCTTCTCCTTTCTCCCGCTGTGATCCTTTGATTGACGGATCGTCCCCCCACCTCGATAATCGCAGTGGGGATCCGGGGGCGAGAATGAATCGAGTGGTCTGCACGCACTGTACCGCCTCGCTTCGCGTCCCGGTAACTCGGGCGGGCGAGTCGTTGCGCTGTCCGCGCTGCGGCCAATCCGTCCAGGGGACCGCGAACGGCTCCGCCGGACCGTCGGCACCGCGCAAGACGCGAAAAGATGCCGACCAGCCCCCGCCCGTGGACAACCCGCTCGACTTCCTCGCCCCGGCCCAGTTGCCCGACGAGATCGGTCGCCTCGGCTCCTATCGCATCTTGAAGGTCCTCGGCAGCGGCGGCATGGGCACGGTGTTGCTCGCGGAGGACACCAAGCTTCGCCGCCAGGTCGCCCTGAAAGTCCTCAAGAAATCGCAGTCCGCCTTGCCCGGCAACCGCGAGCGCTTCGTCCGCGAGGCCCAGGCGACTGCCGCCATCGAACACGACCACATCGTGCCGATCTACCAGGTCGATGAGGACCGGGACGTTCCGTTCCTGGCCATGAAACTCCTCGTCGGTGAGTCGCTCGAGGCCCGCCTGGAGCGTGAGAAATCTCTCCCGCCCGACGAGGTCATCCGTATCGGCCAGGAAATCGCCGAGGGGCTTGCCGCCGCCCACGAACGTGGGTTGATCCACCGCGATATCAAGCCCGCCAACGTCTGGCTCGAGGAGGGGCGCGACCGCGTCAAGATCGTCGATTTCGGCCTCGCGCTGGCCCTCGACGACGAGGAGGACGAGCGCCTGACGGGCGAGAAGTACCTCGTCGGGACGCCACTGTATATGTCACCCGAGCAAGCCTCGGGCGACTTGCCCCTGGACCACCGAACCGACCTGTTCAGCCTCGGCGTCGTCCTTTATCGCATGGCGACCGGCGAACTCCCCTTCCGGGGCAAGAAGACGTTCCACATCCTCTCGGCCCTCGCCACCAAGACCCCCCCCGCGCCGCGAGAACTGAACCCGGACGTGCCGCGCCGTCTGTCCGACTTCATCATGGCGCTCCTCTCCAAGGATCCCGACGATCGGCCCAAGAACGCCCGCGTCGTCGTCGCCGCGCTCGGCGACCTCGCCCAGGAGGAGGACGAGGCCGTCGAAGAACTCGAGCCGGTCGAGGAGGCGGAAGCCGTCGAGGAAGTCCCGGACGAGTCGCGTCCGCCTCGCAAACGCCCCAAGCGCGGCAAGCCGGCCCGGCCCCCCCGCGAGATCGACGAGGAGCGCCTGGCGCGGCGCGTCATCAAGTTCGCCATCTTCGCCGGGATCTGCGTGTTCTTGCTGCTCGCCTTCCTGATCGTTCGCAACCTCTACTTCAAGAAGCCCCCGAGCGAGGGGTCGATCCCTCGATCGAGCCGGCTCGCCTTCGGCACCCGCCACGACACCGGCACCCACCACAGAGTTGCGATGACTAATCCCGCGAAGCAGACGTAGATGACGGGATACGACCACGACCGCAAGCCGGGGTGGATGACGACGTGCAAGACGTAGCCCACCCCTTCGAGTTCCACCTGCTCCCCCCATTTGCGGAGTTCGT
>JANXSH010000137.1 GCA_025356615.1 Planctomycetia bacterium
TATTGACCCCCTACCCCCCCATGACCCCCCCCCCTCAAAACTCGTGCAAAAATGCGTCTGACTCAACACACGGTTCGGCGATCTCGCCCCTGTAGAATATTGACCCCCTACCCCCTCCCCTGGCCCGTGGATGGCCCTGGCCTGGCGTCTGCCGCGTTCGGACGAGGTGAGGCGACCGTGCCCTCACCTCACGCCCCCAGTCCGCGTAGGATGGTCGGGTCTTTGGCGATGAGCGCGTTGAGTTCGGTCCCGATACGGATCTGGTCGAGTTGCCGCGCGCTTTGCTCCTGCAAGATCGCAGCCATGCGCTCCTGTACGCTCATCTGCTTGTCCCCGTACTGGTGCTCGACGATGGCGCTGTACGCCTCGACGGAGTTGGCGGCGGCAGCGCCCGCGAAGCGCTTCTCGGGCATCTGCATGCCCGAGGCGAGCTTCTGGAAGTTCATGCCCATCACTTGTTGCTGGAACTCGGGGATGGGCGACAACAGCCCAGTGGCCCAGATTTCGGTGATCTCCATCACGTCCTTGCGGAACGCCCCCAGCGGGCCGTCGAGTTCCTTCTGTAGCTCCATGATCCGTGGCTTCCATTTCATCATGGCTTCCGCGAGCGGGTCGCCGACGTTCGTCCCTTGCTTGACTGCGTTCGCCTGAACCTTCTCGAAAAAGCCCTTCACCTTGTCCATTGCAGTCGGAGCGAGCCATGCGTTGAGCAGGCTCTGCTTGTCACCGGCGATCATCTTGCGTCCCTCGTCCGCCCCGGCCTTGAGATGTCTCGCGATGCCGCCCGACGACAGGCCGAGGCCGTCCTTCGACATGCCCTCGAGGTCGAGTCCCGCGCCCTTCAGGAGGCCCTTGAGCTTGCCGCCGCCGGGGATCTTCATGAGCCAGAGGATCACGTCGGCGATCTTCTTCACGATGGCGTCGAACACCCCCAGCGTGCCGACGCCGAATTCCATGATCGCGACGGCGACGTACTCGGCACCGATCCTCATGCCGAGCCAGAGAGTTTTCCCCAAAAGACCGAGATTAGCAAAGCCGGTGTAGACAGCAGCCGCACTCATAGCGACAAACTCGAACCCGTCGATGACCCAGGCGGAAACGTTCTTCGAGACGCCGCCGAACTGGCCCATCTCCTCCGTGATCGTGAGCAGGATCGGCGCGACGCCCGTCATGATGCCGTTGGTCACACCCTCGCTGAAGTAGCCCATCGTCTTCTGGGCCTCCTTGACCGATCGGACCATTGCGAGCGTTTGGGTGTCCCCCCCCAATCCGTATTTCTCGACGGTGCCCTGTGCCCTGGTGATCTTGTCCGGGCTGCTCAAGATCGGAGCCAACTCGAACGCCCCTTTGCCCGCGAGGTTGCGAAGCGCGCCCATCTTGACGGCGCTGTTGCCGGCCTTGCTGAACTCCCCCCCGATCTGCTTGAGGATGTCGAGGGTGGACTTGCTCCCGATGTCCTTCGCGGTGACGTTGAACGCGGCGAGCTTGGCTTTCGCCTCGTCGGATCCGCGCCCCGCCTCGAGGATGACCTGGTTGAGCTTCATGATGGACTTGTCCATCGTGCCCGCGCCGGCGGGGCCGGCTGCGATCATCAGAACCTTCATGTCGTTCATGGACATGCCGGCCCGCTCGGACGCTTTACTTAGACCCAACAGCGCCTCAGACCCTTTCTCGTACTGATCCATCACGAAGGACATCGCGCCGCCGAGCAGCGCGAACGGCGCGGCGATCACCGGCCCCACGTTCGGGACCATGGCGAGGATCCTGCCGAACCCGCCGATGACGTTCTCGGCGAGGAAGTGGCCGGGGTCGCCCATCGCCTTCTTGAGCGCGTCGCCGATATCGCCCGCAGCGCCGCCGATTCCCGCCATGATTCCTGCGGCCATTTTCGTGTTGTGCGACGGGTCCATCTTTTTGCGCATCTTTTCGGACTGGGCCATCGTCTTGGTGGCCCAGTTGTCCATGATGCGGCTCGCCGAATTCATGCCCGCCGTCAGGCCCGCCGAATCCGCCGACACTCTCAAAACGACTGGTGCGATGCCGCCCGCCATGCTCTACTCCTTGATAAGGGATGCCCATCGTTCGCCGGCCTGGATGATCGCCGGCGGTGAGTCAGAAAAGAGTCCGGTCAACCACTCGGCCGCGTCCCGCCCCGACAACTCGACGCCGGCCCGGGGGCCTCGCGCCCAGGCCGCCAGACGGACGAACCGCGAGATCCGATGCCACGGGAAGGGGACGGCCGTGCAGAGGATCGCATTCTCTCCGCCCTTGTCGGCCAGGTAGAGGTAATCGATCCCCTCGTCCGCGACGGCTTGCCGCATCTTCTCGCCGTGCCCGGTCGATAAGGTGAGGTGGATGAGGGGCAGGCGTGCCCACGCCCTGGCGATCGGGGCGAGGCGGTCCGCCAATTCGGTGCCTTTCACGTCTTCGATTGGTGTCTCGATCGCCACGTCTGCTCTCCCCCTCGTCAGCGGACCACTATTGTCCTGGCGCGACGGTCGCGCCAGGGCAGCATGTCGAGACCTCATCTCTCGTCGGGGCGGATGCTCAGGCAGCCCCCGGAGCGAGGAGCGCCCCGGTGAACGCCCCGAAGTCGACTATATCGCAAGCCATGATACTCTGTGGTCGGATGACATCGCAGCCCTTCGACCGGTCGCGCCGGTACGACAGGACCAGCGACGCGCTAAACGAAGTAGAATCGGAGGAAGCGCGTTCGAGCACGTAGCCGCCGAGGTTCCCGGACGGCGAGAGGGACGACGAAGGATCGACATGCAAATCCGCGAGGACGCGATCGCCGACGGCTCGGGCGTTCCTGAACCTACCGAGGTAGCGGTCCACGGGATCGACTCCTTGCGGCCCCTTCGGATGCGACAATCGCGAGCGGATACCCTTGGGATCCGCTCGCATCATCGCGGCGATGGCTTCGATGCTGGCCCGATCCATCCACAAGTCCGCATCGACATGTTTCCCGACGCGCGCCACCTCACAGCCGTAGAGCACTCGGCCCACGAGATCGACCCTCGCGCCGAGTGCGCGGGTCGGCCCGCCGTCGGCCTCCGCGCTCTCCATCTCGGACAACTGCATGGCCAGGAGCTGGCGATCGACGGCGGCGAGGTCCGCGCGGGCCGATGTCGGGGTAGAAGTTGCCGCGCTGGCGCGATCCGCGCGGGCGGGGTTGTCGGACTCCATGCCCATGCGCTTCATGACTGCGTCGAGAGTGCTGACCTTGTCAGCCATCCCCCGATTCACGGCCTCACGGGAAGTGACCATGCGGCCCTGCCCCCAAGCGCCGTTAACAGTCGCGGCGGAGACACCTCGGCCCCGCGCGACTGCCTTCACGAACTCGCCGTGAAAGTGGTTGACCTTGGATTGCATCTCGGCTCTGGCGTCGGCGCTGAGAGGTTCGTGCGGGCTGCCCTCAGCCTTGTAGGGGGCCGAGGTGATGATGGTCGTCTTCGCGCCGAGGGCGGCGTCCATTTTACTGTAATCGACGTGCGAGCAGAGGACGCCGATCGAGCCGATTAAAGAAGAAGGAGCGACGTTCACCTCGGAGCATTGCGAGAGCAGCCAGTACGCTGCCGAGGCGGCCATGGAATCGGCCAGCCCGACGATGCGCTTCTTCGCCGTGAGCGCGTGGATCTTGTCGGCTAGTTCGGGGGTTCCGGCCACGCTTCCGCCGGGACTGTCAAAAACCATAAGGATCGAACTGATGGCGCGGTCGCCGGCCAGGTCTTCCAGCTGGTGGCCGAGTTCCTCGGTCGAGATGCCGCCTGACGATCGTTCCAACATGCCGACGCGCTGCGATATCGTTCCGAGGACGGAGACGACGCCGATCTTGCCGACGACCTGCGTCCCGTTGGGTCTGCGGGCCGTCGCGGCAGCGTAGTCGTTGACGACCAGGTGCGGCACTTCTCTCCCGTCGAGCCGGGCCTGGAGGAAGGCCCGGATGTCCTCGAGCTTGCCGGGCGTGATTGCCCAGACGGTCTCGTTGAACGTGCCAGCAATGCTCGAGTAGTTTCGCATCGGAATCTCAACCTCCCACGGCAGACTCCAGGGTCTCCATGACGCGGGCAACGATGCCCGGTCGAGGTCGCCCAGACGCCTTCTCCTCGCGGGCCTGCTCTGCGGCCTCTTCCCGACTTGCCTGAAGAAGCTCGACCTGGGCTACGCCCGTGCCCACGAGGGCCTCGTCGTCTCGATCGAGGATGCCGGTCTGGACGAAGTGGCCGGCCAGCTCCTTCACGCAGTTGTTCTCGCGACTACCGCTGTAGCCGAGGCTCCGCATATGGGCTTGCGTGCCGACGATGCCGAACGCCGCTTGGTACCCGTTGTAGTACGCCAGATCGAGACGGTTCATCGTCTGGACGCTTTTGAGCGCGTCGAGCATCCGTCTCGCGAGGTCGCGCCGCCATCCGGCCGACTTGTCGGCATGCTCACGGAACAGGCGACTCTTGATTCGCAGCATGACCTCCTCGCCCAGGGCGACGGCCTTCCGCAAAACGGCGACTCGATCCGTGGCCAGCTTCGTCCTCATGGCCACGTCCACGATCGACCCGGCCGGCGAAGTCGCTCCAGTCTTCCAGGCATGCTCGGCTCGATTCGCGGCGTCTGCGAGCGGGTCGATCGAGGCCAGTTCGTGCAGTTCGGCCTCGCCGTCGGCCAGCTGCTTGCGGAGAGCCGCGAGCCGGTTGTCCGCGTCGAGGTACTCGGCATCGTCGCGAAGGGGGAGCGGCCGAGGGAAGTCGTCGGGTTTGGTCCGCACGCGAGTGTCTCCAGGATTGAGCCAGGGGATCGAGTTCATCATCATGGCGAGCATCGGGTCAAACCTCCGGCGTGACCGTGTTCATGAGCAGTACGCCGGGCTGCGTCACGGTGGGGCCGCCGACGGAGCGGCGGTACTGAATCGCGAGGACGCCACCGATGGCCGCATTCGCCGTGCTTCGGATCACCTTCGCGAACAGGTAACGCTTGGCCGGCCTCACCACGTCGGAGACCAGTAAGGCGTTGTCGGTGTCCGTCGCCCCGCACGTGCGGGGCGTCGTCTGACTGCCCGTGACCTGCACGTCGTTCAGGCCGTCGGCGGTGTCGCTCCCACGGGCCTCGACGGAAAGGACGCACGCCGAAGTCACGTCGGCAGTAATAAGAAAAAAAGCGACAGCGTCCCAGTCGGCCATGTCGAGGATTGTGCCGGTCAGCGTGCTCGTGCCGGCGACCGTCGGGGGGATGTCGAGGGTGACGCGGATCTCTTGAAACGACTTCATGGGTTCATCCCTTTCCTTTCGTGGCCTCGAGGACGCGCCTGATCTCGGCCACGTCCTCCGGGCCGAGGATGCGTTGCCGTCCGAGTCGTGCCGGCTCCGGGAGCTTCTTCGCCAGGTAAGCCCGGTTGAGCCGCGACGGGTGGATGCCGATCTGCTTGCACACCTCGGCGGTAGTCCGATACTGCTTGATCTCACTGCTCATGGTTGTCCTCTTGGTTGGGCGACGAGCGAGTGTACACGATCTTCGCCCGCGCGTGAACGTGCGACACGCCGCCGTCGCGCGAGATCCTCTGCGACCTGCCGCGGGGTGTGCCCTTCGGCCCGCTCGGGTACAATGCCCCTTCGATCGACACAAGGGGTGAATGAGATGCCGACCAACCGGCCCGGCAGTGACGCCGGGCCTCCGCGCCGGCGACGGGACACGACGCGCGGTGAGTGCTTGCATTGCAAGCGCCTCCGTCACCTTCGACCCCGCCAACTCTGCTCGCGCTGCTTCGGCTCGGTAGAGGTGCGGGCACTCTACCCGGTCTCCGAGTCGTCATCCGCCAGGCGCGGGGTTGCCGGCGGGAACCAGTCGCATCCACTCCCGATGCCGACCAGCGCCATGCCGGGGAGTGAGGGGAAGATCCGCGTGCTGGCGGAGCGTGCGGCCGCCGGGGAGCGGTTGTGGCATCCCGACGACGCGAAGCTGGACGCGCGCGAGGTCTACTCGGGAGTGTCCGCCGAGGACGCCGAGGATTGGTGAAGTGCGGTCCGCCAGATCATTCACGGCACCGCACGCGATCAGCGCCAGGAGGCTCGTCGAGTCGCAAGTCCGCGCCTCTGCCGACGGCATCGCGGAGCGCCCCAACAGGAGGCACCTCGAAAAGCTCGGCCCTGGTGCAGCGCAGCCCGAACGACCGCAGGAGGATCTTCAGGGCACGCTTGAGTCTGTTGGCTGCCGGCGATGCGTCCGGGTCGCCGTGATCCTCGTCGCGAAGCATCAGGACGAAACGCTCTGGCTTCTGGGGCTTGCTCACGGGGTGCCCTCGCACGCGCCGCGCGGCGCGGACCGGATGGCCGCCATCGCCCGTTCCGTTGCGGCGGGTTGCCGCATGTGGGGCCAGCAGAGGCACGTCGAGTATTCCCTGGGGTCGGCGATCATGCAGGCGCACGACCTCAGCCGCCCGGCCTCGTCGTCGCACAGGATGCAGGAACCCTCGGCCCTTCGAGTCTTCGGCGGCTTCGCGACGATCGGCATGTCTCGCCTGCGGGCAGTTCCGCAACAGCGATCGTGCCGCCGACCCGACCCGCACGGGCAAAGGGCGTTGCGGTCGATCGGGCTGGTGTCGGCGTGTTTGGTGATGGCGTACTCGGTGACGGGATTCATGGTGCTTCTCCTATGGGGCCGATGGCGTCGTTAGTGGTCGATGTCCGATTCGTTACGCCGACGCCGTGGCCGACGATGTCCTCTACCTCGCGCCTGGAGTCGTGGCGGGCGGCGCACCCGTCGCACAAGTTGAAGATCACGAGATCGGACGCCAGGCCGACGAAGGTGCCGTAGTAGGACACTTGGGACGAACGGCAGAGGAAGCAGGGAGTCAGCCGACTAGCCCGGTGGTGGCGGGGTGAAGAGCCGCCGTCACGATCGACGGCGAATCGGGTCGTTCGCGTGCCGTGGCACCGTCGGTAGCCCAGGCCGCTCCCGCAGAGGCAGGGCGGACGATCTTTTTCCGGTTGTTCGCCCGGCGGCGGGTCAATCGCCCGATCTACAAGAAGATATCGGGCGATTGACCCACCGCCCGGCGAAGACCTTTCACGACCTGGACGCATTAGAGACTCCGTTGGTGGCTAAATCGTCGGTTCGGCGCGTGCCGCAGGCACGTTCCCCCACGGGAGGTGGCCGCGTTCGTGTTGGTCGGCGGGTGGCGGACGGTGATTCGGACCGTCGCCGGGGAGTCGTCGTCATAATTTCGACAGGTCGTAAGTGCTAGACTTCTCGCGACGGCTCTCGTAGCCGTCCCAGGCGGAAGAGCGCTCGACCTCCACATTGCGAGCGCTCGCGTACTGCTGACAGAAGCGGTCGCTGCTCTCCTTGTCCCAGAGGGCACCGCTGGCGAGTTTGAAGAGGTACTTGCGGAATATCCTCGGGGCAGGCTCTCCGGCGTTGAGGGTCGGCGCACCGTAGTTCGCGACGAAGGTCTCTACGCCCAGGGCGGCGACCATGTCGTCTATCTGACACAGGTCGATGCTGCGACCCAGGGGGGCGACGATTTCCGAATCGCTCTTGCCGGCCCTGGGGAGACGCCAGGCGCGGCTGAAGGTAATGGGCCTGGTTTCGCCCCTCCAGTCGCAGAGCATGCCCCGGATCTCCGTCATCGCGGCGTCGAGACTGACGGGGCACGACCGCTTGATGGGCCTGGAGCAGACGACGTAGAGGCTGTCAGAATTCTGGTAGCGGGTCCGCGAATAGTTCGCCCCGACCCTGCGGAGTTGCTTGTAGGTCTTCCTCCAGTCGGCGGCCGGGACGGTGAACTCGAACAGTTCGTCGGCCTGGCGCAGTCGCCAATTGGCCTGTTCCGAGTCGCGGTAGTTCAGGAAGTTCCGACACCCTTCGCACTCGCAACGCTTCTCGCACCGGACGACGATCTCGAAGGGGGAGAAGCTCGCCTTGTTGCGATTGAGGTGGGAGCGGGTGTCGCAGCACCTGTAGGTCTCTTGGTCCATGCGGGCCTCGGCGATGGAGCAGGCGATGAGCCTCTCCGGCGTCCGGGCCTCCTCCCTCGCCGTCACACGCTCCGGGTGGCGGGCGTCGAGTTCCAGTTCGTGTAGCCGTCGGGCCTCGGCCTGCGCCCGCGCGAGCAGCCGACTTTCCTCCGCGTCGGCCTGGACCTTCGCCCGTCGCGCCCGTCGCCCGACTTCTGCCTCGGCCTGTCTGACCGCCTCCGCCGCCTCCGCGTCTCTCTCGGCCTGCCGTCTCGCCGGTCGCTCGGCGATGAGGCGGGCGCGGAGTTCTTGCTCCTGGGCGAGCTTCTTCGCCGCGCGGCTTTCGCGATGCTTCTCGAAACTACGGGCGAGGATGTTCGTCACTTGATCGGGAGACAGACTACGGATGTGAGCGAACTCGTCGTCGCCGATGTGTCGCTCGACCTTCGCCGCCGGCTCCTTCGGCTCGACCACTACCGCCGAGGCCCGCACGCCCTCCATGTACGGCACGGCGAGGCGCTGGTACTCCTCATCCCGCGTGTCCCACTGCTCGATAAACCAGTCGCGCGAGTCCTTCGGCGAGGCAGGCAGTTCCGAACCGGGGGGGAAGGCCAGGGCGATCGGCTTGCCGATGACGTGGCCGAACTCCTCGGAGAACTGCATACCGCCCGTCCAGCCCGGCCCCTCCTTCGGCCCATTGCCGTCCTTGCGGTCGATGTCCGCGATGGTGATGAACTCGCGACCGGAGTAGCCGCTCTCCTTCAGCCAGCGGGCGAGGTGGGCCGCCCCCAGGCGGTTGTTCGCGCGGCCGATACAACTGATGCCCATCGCGAGAACGGCGAACGTCGCGCTGAGTCCCTCCACGAGCAGGATCGGCCCATTCGGGTTGCGATCCCAACTGCTCAACTGGTAGAAGCCCCGCGCGAAGCCTGGAATTGCGTTGGGGTGGCCCGGCGACTTCTTTTGCTGCTCTCCTTCACGCACGCCGTGCATCGCTCGCGTGTGTGCCGCGACAGCCCCGCATGAGTCGTCGGCACGATAGCCCTTCTCGTCGATGACGAGCCAGTTTCCTTGCTGGTGGCCGATTGTAGAAGTGTGTTCCAGGTCGGCCTCGATACTCTCGAAAAAGCTCGTCGGCATACGGAAGACAAAGGCGAGGAGGGGGATTTCGCTGGGCTGGAATCGCTCACTCCGAGCGTGGACCTGGGCGTACTGCGTGTCTTCGTACCTGACCGGGCGGGGTGGGATCTTCGCGACGGGGGCGGGGCGTGGGACCCGCGAGCAGGTCGGGGCGGATCGTCGTTGGCCAGGTTCTCTATCGACGAACCACTTGTGCATCCCGTCCGAAGACATCCCCGCACGGTGTCGGCCTTCGACGGTGTGGGACTCGTCGGCGTAGCGGCACAGGATGAGGTCGTCGCCGAACGAAGCCGTTCTACACCGCACATTCGACCTGCCATCTGACTTGAATTCACGATTGCAGCACAGGCAGGGGTTGCCTTTCCCGAATCTATAAGCTACCATATTGGTGTCCAATTGAGGGACAAAGGGTTTTGCCGGATGGGGCTTTGGCGGGCCTCATCCGGCGTTTTCATGCGCGGGCGGCGCGAACGACGCGCCCGCCCTGTTCGTCTTCAGAACTCGCACGCTCGCCACTCTCGGCCAACGCCGAGGCCCAGGCCGCGACGAGCGGGTCGTCCGACCCGGCGAGACGGTGTAGCATGGCGTCGAGCGCGTCGAGGTCGGCCACGGCCTCGCGTCGGCGGGCGGGGGCTTCAGCGATCATGCTGGCACTCCGCGTCCTGCGGGAAGGGGCGACGGACCTCGACGATTCGCAGGAGCTTCCTGAGCCTCGCGTTCTCTTGCAGGTTCTGCGAAAGACGGCGGCGGATCTCTTCGGGACGTGGAAGGACCAGGGGGGCGGACTGGTCGGTGTCGCGGTTCGTGTCCGTTGACAGGGTGTTCATGACGCGGTGACTCCCGGACCGTGAGGGCATGGACGCTTAGTCCAAAGACCGAGACCCGTCGGCCTCAGTCTTGGTATCGTAACCCGCCCGCGCTCGCAAATGGCTCGTCGCCCGCGCTCGTCTTTACGAGCACATCGCCGGGAGATGTTCTTCCCAGCAAACTAGACTGCCGTTCTTGCTGTGAAGGCTCCGAGGCACTCCCACTTTCCCGAGGATATCGTTCGCCTCGGCGAGGCGAGCGCGCAACGTCTTGGGGGCGAATTCTGCGTCGAAGACAGTGCCTTCGAGGTCTTGATGCTCGACGTTGTCCCGGTCCCACATGTAGGCGACGAGGCGGTAGACGATCCCGCTCGTGAGGTTGTTCCTTTTGCCTTTCCATTGCAAGTACCGTTCGCCGAATGGCCCATCCCGCCGGCCTACTTCGGCTATGCGAGCGTGGGGCTTCTCGACGGCGTGGGGCTTCTCGGCGGTGACGGCTCGGGCAGAGATGATGTCGGTCAGTTCATCCAACAGGGTTGCATACTGGGCCGGGTCCAGAGAATCGCGGGGGGCGTCGGGCAGACGGCCGACGCCAGGCAGCTCCCGGACGAGGAGGCGAGCGTCGAGATACCATTCGCTGGGTGAAGGGACTTCGTCGTCCGTGCCGAAGTGCCTGTTCGTCTGGTTTTGAGCGAAGCACTGGTCGATGTAGGTAGCCGACTCCTTCATGCCTCGGCGGATGAAGGCGAGGACGCTCGCGGTGGTGATCTCCAGGGGGACGACGCCGACGTGACGCCAGCCATCGAGACGCCCGTAGGGCAGCAGGCCCATCGGTATCCACCGGACGAGCAGGCCGTCCGGAGTGATCGGATAGCTAATCGGTTCACGGCGGCCTCGGGCGTGATAGATCACATCACCACGACGCTCGACGGAGTCAGGAAAGCTGACGCTCTGAAAGGCTATCCGGGAACGAAGAATCTCTATAACATATAGGAGTACCAAGAAGATACGTCAAGAGGAGCCGCCGAGCTATGCGAAAACCGTACCGAACGGACCTTACGGATGCCCAATGGGATATCATCAAGGATTTACTCC
>JANXSH010000142.1 GCA_025356615.1 Planctomycetia bacterium
ACACGGCTTCGTCTCGACGCTACAACCCTGAGAGATGAACCCGGACAGATGCTCCCCTCTCCCCCTGTACTCAGGGGGAGAGGGGTCGGGGGTGAGGGGGTTGGGGCAGCGACCGAAGAACCCCTCACCCCTAACCCCTCTCCCCTGAGTACAGGGGCGAGGGGGACCGGATTCCCGGCAACGTGTATGCGAGTCCCCCCCATGAATCGTCTCCGCTTCATCATGCTCGGCGGCTTCCTCGGCGCGGGCAAGACCACGACCATCGCCCGACTCGCCAAACACTACACCGATCGCGGCCACAAGGTGGGCATCGTCACCAACGACCAGGCGCAGGGTCTCGTCGATACCACGTCGCTGCGCTCCCAAGGGTTCGAGGTCGAGGAGGTCGCGGGGGCGTGCTTCTGCTGCCGCTTCGACGACCTCATAAGCCGGGTCGGCGCGCTCGGGGCGGGAGACCGGCCCGACGTGATCCTCGCGGAGCCGGTCGGCAGCTGCACCGACCTGGTCGCCACGGTCGTCCAGCCGATGAAAGACCTCTACGGGGCGCGATTCGAGGTCGCTCCTTACGTCGTGCTGTTCAAGCCGTCGCATGGGCTAAAGATCCTGCGAGGCGAGACTGGCGGAGGCTTCTCCCCGAAGGCCGCCTACATCTTCCGCAAGCAACTCGAAGAGGCCGACGCCATCGTCATCAACCGCATCGACGAGATGCCCGCCGACGAGTTGGCCGAACTGACCGCCCTCGTCGAACGCGACTTCCCGAACGTGCCGGTGCTACGCATGTCGGCCCGTACCGGGCAGGGCTTCGAGGCCGTGGCGGCGATGCTGGAGCGAGACGGATTGTTCGGCCAGAAGATCCTCGACATCGACTACGACATCTACGCCGAGGGCGAGGCAGAGTTGGGTTGGCTCAATTCGAGTATCGACGTGTCGGCGGACGTGCCGTTCGCGATGGACCGACTTCTGCTCGACGTCGTGGCGGCGTTGCAAGAAGGATTGCGCGCCGAGAACGCTGAGGTGGCTCACCTCAAGGCGATCGGCCTCGGCGAGGCGACCTTCGGCGTCGCGAACCTCGTCGCGTCCAAGCTCTCCCCCGAGCTGTCGTTGCCATCGAAGGCGAACGTCCGCGAGCTCGATCTCGTCCTCAACGCCCGCGTGGCGATCGACCCGGCCCGGCTCGAGGCTCTCGTGCGACTGATCGTCCCCGCTGTCTGTTCAGCGCGCGGGGCACGCACCACGATCCGCACGATGCAGAGCTTCCGGCCCGGCAGGCCGACGCCGACGTATCGTTACGCCGTGGCGAGCGAAGCGTAGCGTAGCCACAGACTCCAACATTCATCCGACGGAGCGGCGAGGATGTCCTTCCACGCTCCCTTCGTCGCATGGTAGGAGCTTCGATCCTGCCCCGCCAATCCGTGGAGTCCCAATACCCAATCGCGGCGAAGAACCTCACTCGAAGGCCAAGACGATCCGCGCCGTGGCTACGGCGACGAGGTCGCCGTCGATCTCGACGGCGCGATGCAAGAGGCGTGATTTTTCCGGCCCCGAAGAGACGACGGCGGCGAGATCGACGCACAGGCGCGTCGTCAGGTCCGGCTCGACGGTGTGTTCGAGGCCGAGGCGAAACGATCGCTCGGCTTCGGGCCGTTTCAGTCCCTGGAGCGCCTTGCCGTGCAGGTGATGGTAGTACGCCCGCGCCCCCGAAGGAGTCCTGGCGAGAGCCTGTTCGGCGAGTTGACGTTTCGCCTCGTGGGGTAGTGGCCCCTCGGCGAGAGCGTGCCAGAGGCGGAACAGGTCGTCGGACAGGTCCAGGCGGATCAGCGCGAGGGCCGATCGCGTCTGGAACCAGCCCGGCGCGAGGCGATCGACGCGCTCGAACGACTCCTGGGCTTCGTCGAACCTCCCCTCGTAACACTGCACGAATCCCGCCTGGTAGACCGGCTCCGGGGCGTGCGGGTCGAGCCGCATGGCCGCCTCGTAGAGGCGCATCGCTGGGGCGAAGGCCCCCGCCTGGGCGAGTTGTTCGCCCTCGCGCGTCCACTTCTCCGCGAGGCGTAAAGTCAGCCGGTTGCGCTCGTAGACGAGGCGGACCGGCCCCGAAAGCCCCTCCAAGACTTCGTCGAGTTCGTGCCGTCGCCCCTCGACATCCGCGACGACGCGCACCAGCGGCTCGCCCTGGCGAATGAGCGCGGCTTGATGTCGGTAGCGCCGCTCGTTCTCGGGACACAGGATCGCGAGTTTCTCCGCGATTTCGGCCGCCGCGAAGGTGTCGCCGAGGTAGCGATAGATTTCGTAGAGGTTGCCCAAGAGCGCCGGGCGAAGCACATCATCCGCCAGCCGTAGCGCCTTGCTCGTCGCCACGAGCGCTCGCGCCGGATCGCCCAGTTGGAAGGCGCACTCCCCGAGGTGGGCATGGAGCTGGGCGGTATCATGGCCGATCGCGAAGGGGGCGTGCCGGGCGGCTTCCTTCGCTAGCTTCCACGCCTGCTCGTAGTCGCCTTGCTCGATGAACGCCTCAGCCCGCGCCAGGATGTCGGGCGAGGGGGGAGACCGACCCAGCAAGCGATCGAAGAAGCCCATGATGCTCACCACGATTTGCGCGCCGCCTCCAGCATCCCGGCGACCTCCACACGGGTCGTCTCGCTGGCGGAATCGCCCCGCAACATGCTCGCCAGTTCGTCGAGCCGATCGCCCTCCGCGAGCGGGGCGATTTGCGTCGTCGTCCGGCCCTTCGCCTTCGTCTTGCGGATCGACCAGTGGTGCTTCGCATAGCTAGCAACCTGCGGAAGATGCGTCACACAAATGACTTGCGTCGATTGCCCCAACGCGGCGAGCTTCTGGCCCAGCACGTCGCCGAGCCTGCCGCCGACGTTGGCGTCGATCTCGTCGAAGACCAGCGTGCCGAGCCGGTCGTGGCCCGCGAGGACGGTCTTGAGCGCGAGCATGGTCCGCGACAGTTCGCCGCCCGAGGCGACCTTGCGGAGGGGCCGGGCCGGCTCGCCGGGGTTGGCGGCGAGGGTCAACTCGAGTTCGTCGATGCCCCAGGCCGGCACGTCCATCGTGGCGGGATCCTTGCCCAAGTCGATCCGCGTCAACTCCGCGGCGAGGCGGGCGTCGGACATGCCGAGGTCCACGAGCTGCTTCTGCGTCTCCGAGGCGAGCTTCTTCGCGACCTTCTGTCGCTGTTTCGAGAGATCGTTGGCCGCCGTTTCCAATCCCTTGCGCAGTCCCGACAGCTCGGCCTCGAGGCCGCCGAGGTCGTCCTCCGCAGCCTGGAGTTTCGCCTCTTGCTCGTCGAGGCCGAGGCGATAGAGGATCAGTTCGTCTACGGTCTTACGATACTTGGCCTCCATCTTTCGCAAAGTTTGGATCCGCGACTCGACCTCCTCTTGCCGCACGGGGTCGGCCTCCCATCGGTCGCCCAGTCGGCTCAAGGTCTGCGAGGCGTCCTGCACCTGGGATTGCAGCGCCTCGAGCTGTTCGACGACGACCGCGAGTTCGGGGTCCATCGCCGCCCAACCCTCGGCCTCGCGGTGGAGCCGACCGAGCCGGCCCATCACCGAGTCCTCGTCGTCGTATAGCCCGGCGTGTCCGCGCGCCGCGAACGCCTGGAGGTGCTGGGCGTTCGCGAGCCGCTCGCGTTCGCGGGCCAACTCGGCGAGTTCGCCCGGCTCCAGACTCGCGTTGTCGAGTTCCTCGCGCTCGAACCGCACCAGGGACAATTCTCGCAATCGCTGCTCTCTCTCCCGAGTGAGGCCGAGGTAGCGCTTGCGCGCGTTCCGCAGACGATCGGCGACTTCGACGTAAGTCTGCCGGTACTTGCCCAGGTCGCCGTAGGCGTCGAGGACGCGGAGTTGGTAGGCCGGCTCGAGAAGCGACTCCGTCTCTCGCTGGCCGTGGATATCGACGAGTAGTGCGCCGATCTGTTTGAGCGTGCCGATCGCGACGGGCTGGTCGTTGACGTAGGCGTGGCTGCGCCCGACGCGGGTGAGCCGTCGGCCCAGGATGATCTCGCCGTCTTCGAGCTTCCCGTCGAGGATGCCCTCGACCTGGGCCTTCGTCTCGGGTGAATCGAGGTCGAATCGTCCGGTGACGCGCAACTCCTCCGCCCCGGCCCGGAGGAGATCCGCCGACCCGCGCTCGCCGAGCAACAGCCCCAGCGCGCCGAGGAGCAACGACTTGCCCGCGCCCGTCTCGCCCGTCCAGGCGCAGAAGCCCGGATGCAGCTCGACGCGGACATCCTCGATCAGCGCCAGGTTTTGGACGGACAATTCGCGGAGCATGGTAGGGAGACGTTGCACTCCAGGGTCGGTGACATACACCATTGTAGGTAGGCCGTCCCCCGAGGGCGAGCGTGGTAGGTGGGCGGGGACTCGTTACCAGGCGGAGCCTTCATCGTTCTACACATCTCCGCGCGTCGGGTTCCGGTCATGGCGTCGCCGGGGACACGCGGCGGAAATCTGTGTAGATACCAATGCCTTGCGGGAGAGGGGAGCAAGACCGGATTGGGCAAGATCGACGCGAGGAGACATGCCTCCTTCGCCCTCCCCGCCTACTTGGTGATCCTGTATTTCTGAGCAGTCGCCCAGCGGAGGAGGTGGTGTCGGTACGCCTCGACACGCTCCGGATGTAGCCCCGCCACGTCTCGCTTCTCTTCCGAATCCTCTTCCAGGTCGTACAGGCGGGAGCGCCTGGACTCGAGTTCGTGGATCAGTTTCCAGCGGCCGTCGCGCAGGCCGAGTAGCCCCAGGTAGCTGACGAGGAAGCGCTGGCCGGCCGGTGTTTCGTCGATCCAGCGGAGGACTCGCCGCACCGCCGAAGGCTCGTCGATGCCGAAGCTGGACTCGTGGTCGCCGCCGATGTCGCCGGCGTCCTCGAGCGTGTCGTAGCCCCGGTTT